>CAKZUM010000732.1 GCA_937921525.1 uncultured Saprospiraceae bacterium | reverse complement strand
GGTATGGCATCGTCACTGGTCCAATTACATTTGTTCAAGGCCCAACCCACCATTCTAGCAGAGCCTAATGCCAGATAATCTGCAATAGCTCCATAAGTGCTGACTCTGCCAGCTGGGATTAATCGAGTCACATCGAATACTTGTTGGTAATAATTTTTTTTATCGCTCATATTTTTTTAGTTGGGAATGGTTCTAATAAAGCTGTACCCCACTTTCAAAGTGGGGTACAGCTTTATCAGAACCAACTCGTTAAGTAATCTGCCAACTGACCTTAGTAACGTAAACTCGTCCAAATAGACTGATTTGTTATTTCATCGTTACTTAAACAAAATTTCTTTTAACAAGGGTTTTTTATTTAAAAAAGGAGAATATGCTTGATTTTTAGTACAAATTAATGCCTTTTCACACAAGAATTAACCACCCTAAATATAGTACATTTTATTTTGTTTAACCTTGTTACAGTAAAATGACAAAATTTCCTAAGTTCCAAAGTATTTTTGCTTGGAGCTTATTTCTACTTTGATGCTTTAGGATTTTCTCATCGGACGACCTTAGTAGTAAGTCAAGTTATATCTGATTAGTTACAATGGAATATAGCTAAGAAAAACTATTTAGACTTTATGTAATAATGAGATTATTCCTGGTTTCTGAGTTATTCCTATTTTGCTCCCCCTTGGGGGTTGGGGGTTTATAAGATTAGGAGACACTTACTTGAGGTGACCCCCAACCCCCAAGGGGGAGCGATTCTCGGTTATTCTCAATAGTCTGCTATTTTTGTTCTTGATTCTTTCATTCCTAGAAGTTTGACTAGTTAAACTGGAGCTTCTTATTAAGAGAATTTAAGTCTCAATTAGTCAGATAACGATTGACTTACCCGACGAGAAATGATACCAAAGTAGAATTATGCTCGATCATTCTATTAATTTTCATCACTTCACGACTTATTCCGATTTTGGACAACAGAAAAGTATGTTAGACGGCTACAAAATTTTAACGGTAACCCATCGGAATGTCCATCTGGATAAGATTAGCGATTTTATATTGCCTCATGCTGATGAAACGGAACTGGGAGATAAGCTAAATGCATTAAAAGATAAATTAGATTTATCAGAATTATTATATACCGCTACTTGTAATCGAGTCATTTATTTATTTCATACGGATATTGACTTAGATATCACCTTCATAGATCATTTTTTTAGAACCATTGATCCTCACCTTTCTAGCGACTCTATAGTCAAATCTGTTGCTGCCTACGAAGGCAAAGAAGCCATTGTACATTTCTATGAAGTTGCCTCCTCCATTGATTCTTTGGTGGTAGGAGAGCGCGAGATCATGCGCCAAATTAGAGAATCTTATACTCAGTGTAAGGACTGGCAATTAACTGGAGATCATATTCGACTATTAATGAAATATTTGGTACAAGCCACCAAAGAGGTATATGCCAAGACTAGAATTGGGGAAAAACCTGTATCGGTTGTCTCTTTGGCGATGTTAAAATTAAGAGAAACGAACTTACCAACTACTGCTCGAATTTTATTAGTGGGTGCAGGACAGACCAATACATTAGTCTCTAAGTTTTTACTAAAGCAAGGTTTTCGAAATATTACAGTTTTTAATAGAAGCATAGAAAATGCCCAACGTTTAGCAACGTCGGTCAATGGAAAAGGATATGCTTTAAGTGATTTACCCAATTACAAAGAAGGATTTGATTGTTTGATTTGTTGTACAGGGTCTACAGAAGCCATTCTCAATACTACCTTGTACCAAGCACTTTTGAATGGAGAACAAGGAGAAAAAGTGCTAGTAGATTTATCTGTACCTAATAATATAGCTAAAGAGGTAGTGGCTCAATTTCCTACAAAGCATATTGATATAGCAATTCTAAAAGAATTAGCAGAGTTGAATATGTCTCTCCGTAAACAAGAAATAGGGATTGCTAAGATATTACTCACCGATCAATTCAAAGCATTTGAAGAAGCTTTTCAATGGCGACAATTAGAAAAAGCAATGCGCCATGTTCCTAAGCAAGTAAAGGAAATCAAAGAACGGGCGATGAACGAAGTTTTTAAAAAAGATTTGGATGAATTAGATGATAAGTCTCGCGCCTTAATCGAAGAGATGATGACTTATATGGAGAAGAAGTGTATTAGTATTCCTATGAAAGCGGCTAAGGAATTGGTGGAGTAAAGGATATTTTCAAGACTTGTTTAAGATTTAAATCCTAATAGATACTTCTGCACATCCGCATTAAATTTCTCGCCATCCTCTTCATGAAAAGCAACTCTAGCAGGCAATACAAAAATAGGTAATTGATGCTCTGTCAGATACTGCTGATGTAATTCCAACCGCATCGCATCCTTTTCAGTAGTCAAGATAATTTTATTAGGAGAGTCTATTAAGTCAAACATTTTTTTAATATGAGAAACATCATATTTAGAAAAATAGTGATGGTCTTCATATTCTAATAATTTTACATGCTCCACTTGATCTTCGAGATAATCTACCAGATATTCTGTACGAGCAATCGCACTCACTAGTAGAACCGTCCAATGTTCTTGGATAGGCCCGCCATAATTTTTATTAAAAATATAATAAGGATCGTCATATTCGTAATAAGAAAAATAGACAGACTGGTAGGGGAGTGGTTGTATTGTATCTATCATTTCTTGACGGATAGAAGGCGACCATTCATAAGGACATTTGGAGACAATGACCATATCTGCTCGTTGGTAGGCAGAGCGCCATTCTCGCAATCTACCTGCTGGTAATAAGAAATCTTTAGAAAAGGGTTGACTATATTCGGTGAGTAAAATATTAAGCCCCGGCTTAACGCTCCGATGCTGAAACGCATCATCTAATAAGATCAATTGTAAGTCAGGTTGATCCATTAATAACTTAGGAATCGCAAAGGTTCTGTTTTCACTAACGCCTACACTTATCTCTGGAAATTTCCGTTTGAATTGTAGCGGTTCATCGCCCACCTCCTCTGCCGTATTATTTTCATGCACTTGCAAAAAACCTTTGGTACTTCTGCCATATCCTCGACTCAAGGTAGACACATTGATATAATCCTTCAGTAGTCGAATCAAGTATTCTATATGCGGTGTTTTCCCTGCCCCCCCAATCGTCAAGTTCCCTACCGAAATGACGGGCATATTAAACGCTACTCCTTTCAATAAGCCGTACCGATAGCTGATATTAATAATACTGACTCCTAAACCATAGAGTAAAGAGAAGGGGGTGAGTAGTAATTGTATTAAGCGATTTCTTACCAAGTTTATTTTTTATTTTAAAATATACGCTGTATCGAGTAAAGTCCTCGTAAGCAAATTAACGCTTAGTAATAATTTTAGTTCTATGTGTACAATATAAATTTCCTTAACAAATGTTGGCAATAATGAATGCAGAGGCGCAGAGTTTTATAAACCACAAAAGTAGTTGATAATTTTACCACATAGGTACATAGGTCACATAGGCATCTCACGCTATGTGGCCTATGTACCTATGTGGTAAAATACAGCCCTAGCTTTGTTAATTATTAATATGTGTTTCATGACTCAGTATTCAAAAAAAAACTCCCACCCTCTACAATTCCAACTCCACCCACATCGGTAAATTATCAGACATCTGCGCCATGCGCCAAAATTGCCGATAAAAGATCGCCTTACTTTTAACCGTCTTTAAGTGAGTAGCTTGTTTCTGAAAAGACTCATAAAATGGCAAATAAGTTTTTTTGTCCTCTAATCGGTAGACCGAATCAAAAAAATTAAAGACCCCTGCTTGCTGAGGTTGTAGATCAATTAAATCTTTTCCTAAAGCCATCTGGGTATAAAATCTATTTTGTTTGATATTAGATGGCAACTGTAGCATAGTTGGAATATCAAAATTTCTGTCCATCACTAGATGTAATTCTTTAGCAGATAGAGCAGCACTTTGAAAATTGCCCAATAATATTATATTTTTTGACCAATTGTTTTTTTGCGACAAACGCTGTTCCCAATAACTCAAAATGTTTTCTAAGTCTCTCAACCGTTGCCCTTTCTGCTGTCCACTAAATACTAGATGCAAGTTGCATAATAAAACTCTAGTATCTGCTATTTGAAAACCACAATTGAATGGTGGTCGGAGCAACTGCATGACAGGCTCATATCTGAATCTACCCTTGGCGTCTCTAGTTTGTTTATGCGGTAAAATTAAGTCGTTTGTAGGGCCATTTTGTCGCACCTTTCTTCTATCAAAAAAATAGCCTAGTCGATAGCCATCTCCTACGGCGGTATCACTAAATTTATAATCCCAATGCTTTCCCAAGTAGTCTTTAATATCTTCCAATACTTGAAGATCTCCATAGATTTCTTGTATAGCCACTATATGAAATCGAGAAATAATCTCTGCAATATAGCCAATAGCTTCAGGCATACGCCCCCCATAATCATAGCCGCCTAACTTACGAATATTCCAAGAGGCAATCAGCAAATTAGGCGTCTCCTTTTTAGAAGGAATGGCTTGGTCTAATTGTTGCCGCAGATCAAGTAATCGCTCTTGAATACGAGGGTCTTCTAACAGTTTTTTAAAAGCAGGATTTTCTTTAGAAAGATTACGAGAAGACTTTCCTTTTCTAATAAAAATAAAATCCCCTCCCTCGTCATCTGTTTCTAGTATAGCACCAAATTGCGGTTTTTGTTGTACTGGACTTTCAGCAATAATTCGGTTTCTAATTTTAGAAAATAAGTCGGTAGCAGTTAAAAAATCCCGTCTGTTTTTCTTTAGTGCAAAACTTAAGTATTTAAAAAAAATAGAGCGATCAGGTACTTCTTCTTTGACTCCGCTCGTTAGAGCTTGTCGACTCTTAGAATTGTACAATTCTTTGATGTCTCCTCCAGCCTCTGCTATATCACTTCTATTTAAAAGAATCGCTCCACTGAAGCAAGAGTCCGAAATAACTAAAATATGTAGGCAGTCAAATCCTCTTAAATAATCTTGTAGCGTGGCATTAGAAATCCAAGCGGCCCGTCCTCGGCGTTTAGCATCTGCGGGTAGCCAATAGCCTCTATTTCGATTTTCTTCCCAATGCCCATGTCCTGCATAAAAAACTAGCAAACTATCGCTTACTTGTAGCTTTTCTTCTAAGTCATCTAGTGCTTCTATAATATCCGTGCGGGTTGGATTTTCTAATAAAAATATCTGTGTTGCTGGAAAAGAGTATTGGTCAGCTAACAACGCCTGTAATTGCTTTGCGTCTTGAACAGGATGTTCTAAATCTTGTTGGTATTGGTAAGTAGATATGCCTATCAATAATGCGTAGTAAGTTCCTTCTGTGGTAGGCTGCTGAGTAGCAGTACGAGGAATAATATCCCGTGTAGGGGGCGTTTTTTTGGGCATATAGGATGTGTGTATGTAGGTGTAGAATGTAGGGTAAAGTTACGATTAGTTCTATGAAAGCACAAGCAAAATGGGTATAAAAAATCACAAAAAGTTTATAAAA
>CAKZUM010000731.1 GCA_937921525.1 uncultured Saprospiraceae bacterium | reverse complement strand
TCATTCCACGGCAAATCCAAGAGTATCTCCAAATAAGTCATCGTCACAGAAAACTCTGCCACTTGTGGATTGATCCTTTGTAATTTTTTAAATTCTTTATCAAAAGCAGCTTTGGCATCTTTTGACCATTTCTTCTTTTCTGCCCGCTCTTTTAAAATTTTAAATTCTTCCTGCTGCGGATTCTCTCCTAGTTCATCTTGAATGGTCTTTAACTGCTGATTAAGAAAATAGTCTTTTTGCTGCTTTTCTAAATCTGTTCTTACTTTAGATTCTATTTTATCCTTCAGTTCTAGCAACTGTAGTTCATTATCCATTTGCTCTAAAATGACCTCTGCTTTTCTTGCCAGATCACTTATCTCCAGAATACCTTGTTTCGCTGCTACATTAATCCCTAAGTTGGAGGTAATAAAATTCATTAAGAAACTACCACTATTGATATTCTTCAACATGACTACCGCCTCTGAAGGTATCTGCGTGGATAATTCGATAATTTGCTGCGCCAAATCTTTAATAGAAGATATAATGGCATCGAATTCCATTTTATTCTTAGGTTCATTATCTTCTACTACCGTTATTTTGCCAATCAAAAAAGGAGATTCGCTCAATAACTCATCTAAACCGAAACGTTGCCGACCTTGCAAAATAGCAGTGATGCTACCATCAGGCATTTTTAGCAATTTCATAATTCTTGCTACAGTTCCTATAGCATATAGATCTTCCAAACTAGGATCTTCTGTTTTGGCATCTTTTTGAGATAAAACAGCAATCAGCTTGCCTTCCTCATAAGCTTTATTAATAGCTTTAATAGACTTATCACGCCCGACTGTTATTGGAATGACGATCCCAGGAAACAATACCGTATTCTTTAAAGCCAAGATTGGCAGAGATTCAGGATATTCATCTTTACGATTCATAGCATCTTCATCTACTGAAATAAAGGGTAAAAAATCTCCTTCTTTATCCATGCCCGTCATCAAAATTTTCTTCTTTGCCATATTTATATCAATGGGAATTTTTTAAATCAATTTACTTGCCGTTATCAAAATCTCTCTATTTCCTACTATTTATCTTTCAATGTCAAAATGACAGCAAGATACAAAACATATAATTCTTATAAATTGGTCAAGTATTATGCCATAGCTATTTTAATGACAAAAGGGAAGTTTTCTTGTAATTGTGTTGAAAAATCGACATTCTTACTACAGATACTAGACAAAAAGGCAGGTTGTTTGCTTATATACTAATTACTAAAGCGGTTAAGTATTAACCATTTCTGTCAAATTCTTACTTTTGTAGTCTTTTAGATAAAAAAGACAAGTTTTATCGGAATATATAAATAGAGCAACTTGGTAAAATTAAACTGACAAAGCTATAGTTGTATTTTACCACATAGGTCACATAGCGTAGAAATCTATGTGACCTATGTGCCTATGTGGTAAAATTGTCAACTACTTTTGTGGTTTAGATTAAACTTGTCTAAAATATAGACCCATTTTTAAATATTAACATGAAAGATAATTTAGTATTAGGTGTAGATATTGGAGGTACAGGAATCAAAGGTGCCATAGTGGATGTAAAAAAAGGGAAAATGACCACGGAGCGATTCCGTTTAGAAACACCGCAACCCTCAACGCCTATAAATGTAGCTGCTACTTTTACAAAAATAGTAGACCATTTTAAATGGAAAGGTAAAATAGGAGTCGGATTTCCTGCTGTGATTAAAAATGGTGTTTCTCATACCGCCTCCAATATACATAAAGATTGGATTGGTACGGATGTAGCTAAATTATTAGAAGATGCTTCTAAATGTGCTGTAAGTGTGCTGAATGATGCGGATGCAGCAGGCATGGCAGAAATTACTTTTGGAGAAGGAAAAGGTGTCAAAGGAACCGTGATTTTATTGACAATTGGGACTGGTATTGGCTCTGCTATTTTTTTAGATGGTCAACTTCTGACGAATACGGAGTTTGGTCATATCTATTTGAAAGGCCATAATGCTGTAGCTGAAAAATATGCCTCTAATACTGCTAGAAAAACAGATGAATTAAGTTGGTCGGATTGGGGAAATCGATTTGAAGATTATTTGAGTCACCTTCAATTTATTTTCAATCCAGACTTATTTATTTTGGGTGGAGGTTCTAGTAAGAAATATGATAAATTTAAGGATGTTATCCAGATCAGTACGCCTATTAAAACAGCTAAATTATTGAATGAGGCAGGTATTATTGGTGCTGCTGTTCGGGCGAATCAACTTCTTTAAAAAATGGTGAATATTGAATGGTGAATGGTAAATGGTGAATGGTAAATCACGTGATTCATCATTTACCATTTACCGTTTACCATTTTTTAAATAATCATCCCAGCCGCTACCGTATTATTTGTCCCTTCATCTACTAAGACAAAACTTCCCGTAATTCTATTATTCCGATAAGCATCCGTGAAGAGTGGCTTTGTTGTTCTTATAGCTACTCTTGCAATATCATTCATTTTGACTTTTGTATCTTCTTGATTTCTATGTAAGGTATTAATGTCTAAAGTATATAGAACTTCTTGGATGATACAACGAGCTTCTTGAGTGGTATGTCTGATCGTATATTTCCCTCTTGGCTGCTGCATAGGATTATCATCAAACCAACAGATCATTGCGTCTAAATCCTGAGATACTTCTGGTTTATTATTCGGACGCACAATCATATCTCCTCTACTCAAATCTAAATCATCTTCCAACAACATTGTGACAGACATAGGTGGATGTGCTTCTTCTAGCTCTCCGTCATACGTTTCAATCTTAGCAATTTTAGTAGTAAAACCAGATGGTAGTAATAATACTTCATCTCCTTTTTTGAATATACCACCCGCTATTCTACCAGCATATCCTCTATAGTCATGGTACTCATCACTATATGGACGAATAACATGTTGTACAGGATAACGGCAATCAATAAAATTGTGGTCACTTCCAATGTGTACATTTTCTAAATAATGCATCAATGTCTGACCTTCATACCAAGGCATGTTTTCTGAACGATCTACTACATTATCTCCTTTTAAGGCAGAGATTGGAATAAAGTGAATATCCTTTACATCTAATTTATTGGAAAAATTAGAAAATTCATCTTTAATTGCCTCATACGCCTCCTCTCCATAATCTACCAAATCCATTTTGTTGATACAAACAACAATATGTGGAATCTGTAGTAAAGAAGAAATAAATGCGTGTCGGCGTGTTTGCTCTAAAATACCATTTCTAGCATCTATTAGAATCAAAGCCACATTAGCCGTAGATGCACCCGTCACCATATTCCGAGTATACTGAATATGCCCTGGAGTATCTGCTATAATAAATTTACGCTTGGGTGTAGCAAAATATCTATAGGCTACATCAATCGTAATTCCTTGCTCTCTTTCTGATTTCAATCCATCCGTCAATAAAGCTAAATTGACTCCTTCCTCTCCTCTTCGTTCACTCGTTGCCTTGATTTGATCATACTGATCTTCAAAGATGGATTTACTATCATATAATAATCGCCCGATGAGCGTACTCTTTCCATCATCTACACTTCCTGCAGTGGAGAAGCGTAATAATTCTGTGTCTTGCTCGATGGTTCCCATTAATTGGTTTTTTGCGTCAGAAGATGCTTGACCTATATTACTCATGATTTAATTACTCTTTATGAACTGTTCAGTACCGAGGTCTGAACTCCCCCCGTCCCCTCTTAAAAAGAGGGGGAGACATCTGCGGTTAAAAATTTCGTGTATGATACTATATTTTTCCAAAACGAAATTTTCAATCGTGGCTGGGGAGGGTTCTAAACGCTTCTGAATAGTTGTTTTATTTATTTTTTAAATTAGAAGTTTTTAAAAAGAAAAGTCTAGAAATACCCTTTCTTCTTACGATCTTCCATTGATGTTTCTGAACGTTTATCATCTGTACGTCCACCTCGTTCCGTCATTCTCGTAGTAGATACTTCTTGGATTATTTTCTCTAGAGTATCTGCCTCTGACTCCCAAACGCCCGTACAAGTCATATCTCCAATTGTTCTACATCGAACCATTTTTTCAATAAGCTGCTCTGTAGGTCGGCGTTCAATAATTGGCGTGTCTGCTAATAAAGTACCTTCTCTAGCAAAAACTTTTCGTTTGTGCGCAAAATAAAGACTAGGTAATTCTACCTCTTCTAATGCTAAATATTGCCAAACGTCTAACTCCGTCCAGTTACTGATTGGGAATATTCGGAAGTGCTCTCCGTACTGCTTTTTCCCATTAAATAAATTCCATAATTCAGGACGCTGATTCTTTGGATCCCACTGACCAAATTCATCTCTGTGGGAGAAAAAACGTTCTTTTGCTCTTGCCTTCTCTTCATCTCTTCTTGCACCACCTAGGGCTGCATCATACTTCCCTTTTTCTAGCTCATCTAATAGTACAGCAGTCTGCAAGCCATTTCGACTAGCATTCACTCCTTTTTCTTCTCGTACCATGCCAGAGTCTATGGCCGTCTGAACATGTCCTACGACTAATTTTGCGCCCAACTTCTTGACCATATTGTCTCTAAATTCAATAGTCTCTGGGAAGTTATGACCTGTGTCTACATGTAATAAAGGAAAGGGAATCCGTGCAGGATAAAAAGCTTTCATTGCAAGGTGTACCATTAAAATGGAATCTTTCCCACCTGAAAACATTAATACAGGTTTCTCAAATTGGGCAGCAACCTCTCGCAGAATATATATAGATTCTGCTTCTAATTCTCGTAAATGACTTAGTTGATAATTCATATTATTTTACTTTGGTTCTTTGACAAATTCAAATGTAAAGAAATAGTTTAAAAAACAGGGTTTATTTTTTTGTTATTTCTTCGTTGACAAAGAACAGTTGATCTCTTTTTAATTATTAGGGGAGGTGATTTTCTTTATAATATGTTGATAAATAGTATTGACTGACTCTTCTATAGTTTGCCCAGCTGTTTTGACTTCCACCTCTGGATGAACAGGTGCTTCATAAGGAGCGTCTATTCCCGTAAAACCTTTGATGGCACCACTTCTAGCTTTCTTATATAAGCCTTTGACATCCCTTGCTTCGCATACCTCCAATGGCGTATTGATATAGACTTCAATAAAATCGCTTGCACCAATAATCTCTTTTGCTTCTTGTCGAATAGCTATGGTCGGGCTGATAAAAGAATTGATGGTAATAATGCCAGTATTGATATATAATTTAGAAATCTCTGCGATCCTTCTGATGTTCTCTCGCCGATCTTCTGGACTAAAACTTAAATTATTATTAATCCCACTTCTGATGTTATCTCCATCTAAAACCTGAGCAAAAAAACCTTCATTGTGTAATTTCCTTTCCAAAGCCTGAGCAATAGTACTCTTACCAGAACCAGATAATCCTGTCAACCATAATGCCCTACTTTGCTGACCAAGTCGTTGTTCTCTATCACTACGTTGTAGTAGACGGTCAAAAATTGGGTGTATATTCTCTTTCAATTAAATTAATTTTTAATATCTATAAAATTAAAGATGTTCCCAGTATTCTCTTTATTAATACAAATACACGCCTAACTACTAAACATCTAATTATGAACTAGCTATAGCATTTTTTTCATCTAATATATTCCTCTATGTAGAAAACTGTCTCATTCTGGGAAAGCTTTAGTTAGAAAATTTGCTAGAACATGTATGAATGTTACGTAAAAAGAATTGATATTGTTTATTATAAATAGCGTTAATCTGTATCATAAAAGCACAAAATTACAGATAGTTATAGCTAAAAACGAGATTTCAAGACTTGTTTTTATAGGCACAATAGACCATACATACGAATATTACTTTTTCTATAAATGTTCATATTGTGGGGTTTACCTTAAATAATAATAGATTATTAACAAATAGAAAGTGCAAAAAAGGTTATTTTTGGCAAGGAATTCTGTTCCATTTATTTGTTCAATTAATGTAGTTCATAACCATTTTCGATAAGGAATTTGATTAGAAACTACCAAAACAATCAAAATCATGCGTTGGCAAAACAAAGAAAAAAGCCAAAATGTCGATGACCGTAGAGGTCAAACCATAAGTACTGGAGGAGGTATAGGTATTGGCGCTATTATCTTAGCACTCTTAGCACTTTTTTTAGGTGGAAATCCCTTGGCAGTCTTACAACAGGCATCCCAACAACCTCAGACCACTCAAACACAGTCTGCTGGACCGTATCAACCAAAAACTCAAGAAGAGGCTGCTTTATCTGATGTAGTACAGGTGACTCTAAAAGAAACGGAAGATGTTTGGAATAAACTTTTTAGAGAACAGCTAGGACAAACTTATGAGGAACCAACGATGGTTTTATTTTCAGGTAGAACGACTTCCGCTTGTGGCGCAGCGCATTCTGCTACAGGTCCTTTTTACTGCCCTGGAGACGAAGATTTGTATATCGATTTGAGTTTTTATAATGAAATGAAAACTAAATTTCGTGCTGCAGGAGATTTTGCAATGGCTTATATCGTAGCTCATGAAGTTGGCCATCATGTACAACATCAGCTAGCTATTACCACTAAAGTAGAGCAGCAAAAAAGAAGATCTAGCAAAACCGAAGCCAATCAATTGTCTGTTCGATTAGAACTGCAAGCTGACTTTCTTGCTGGCGTATGGGCTCACCATGCAGAAAAAATGAATCGTCAGGAAACGGGTAGAGGAATCTTAGAAGAGGGAGATATTGAAGAAGCACTTAATTCTGCCGCATCGGTAGGTGACGATCGAATTCAAAAACAAGCTAGAGGATATGTAGTGCCTGATTCTTTTACACATGGTACTTCCGAACAACGAAAGCGTTGGTTTATGAAAGGGCTAAGATCTGGTCAAATATCGGATGGAGATACTTTTAGTATTCCGTATAGCCAGTTATAGAAGTCAGAAGTCAGATCGCTGCGCTGTCAGAAGTCAGACCCGCCCGACTGCCGTCAGGCGAGCAGGCTTATGATTTTGACCACTTGAGACTTAAACAAAAGGCTTGTCGATGTTATCGACAAGCCTTTTGTTATTTCTTACTATCTATGACTTTTTCTTTTTACTGATTTGCTAAATATTGATTTAGATGTTCCTCAAATAGACGCATCATTTTCTTCGTATTCTCTCCAATCACCCCTTTATTGATTCTCCAAAAATCTACTTGTCGCACAGGCATCACGGCTTTAGAAGA
>CAKZUM010000730.1 GCA_937921525.1 uncultured Saprospiraceae bacterium | reverse complement strand
GATGGAAAGAACATTATGCACAAATTGATCGGCTATATCAATGATAGAAAAAATAATGCGGTTAGATGGAAGAACGCTATTGTAAATGCAAGCGTCCCTGTAAAGATTATTAATGGTCATTTAGATCCAGTATCGGGTAGACATTTAGCAGATTATTGTCAGCAGATTTTGCCTAATCCTGATATCAGTATTTTGGAGGGCGTAGGCCATTATCCGCATGACGAAGCACCTAATAGAGTAAGAGATGCCTATTTTGAATTTATGGCCAAACATAAAGAAGGATAGCTAGGCTATCCCTAGCAGCCCATCCGCAAGCGGTTCAGAAGTTTCACTTCTTCATGCCTTGTAGAAAGAAAAAATAACGGCGCATAAAAACGCAATTTATTAATTCATCATTCCTAATATTTAATACCAAAAAAAGATTCTCTATAGAAAACAAAAATTTAATTCACCTTGATACCTTCTACTTGCAAACTGTATTCCATTAAAAAATCCTCAGTCGACATTCTAATACCTTGAGGCGCATAATCGCCCATATACTTCTGTCCTTCTATTGGACTAAAGTCAGCCATACCCTCTTGGATAGGCGGAACTGCATCAATTTGTGCTTCAAAATTAGGATCGGCTAACATATGTCTAAATAAAATTAAACCTTTTTTCCAAGGCATATTCCATTCCATAAAATTATAGCCTAATTCTTTTGTTCTTTTTTCTATTGCCCCATTTTCGTCTTTACTAGCTAATACAATATGAACATATCCTTGTTCATCCAAAATAGCATCCTCATCTTTTAAGGCATTAAAATTATACGTTGCTTCATTACCTAAATTAAAAGACCAATAGCGAACATCTGTTTGATTAATATCTGACGGTCCACTAGTATAAGAAGGAGCTTTAAATTTGAAAACATAGACCTCTTTTTCTTGTTTCGTTATAGCCGTTAGTAAATATCGGTTGTCATTATTCGCAATATAGCCTCTAGTATCAATCGCATGAAAAGGAAGGGTATAATATTGTTTGTTGGAGCGAGGCCCATCTAGTTGGACCGTATTCTCGGCTTCATACAAAAGTCCCAATCGATTTACCATACCAGGAAGACTTACATTTCGCACAATGGTTCTTAAACTTAAACTAGTTGGTAAATTGATCGGATGTAGCGCAATATCTTCAACTTCATCTTCCATTGTAAACGCTTGAACAGTTGGCAACTCAACACCACCGAAATCATCTATATTAAAGTCATATAAACGAATGACCATCGTCATCATTTTCACATCATCCTTATAGGGCAATAGATTAGGCAAGTTTTTATGCTTGTGCTTGGAAGGAACGATATATACCGTAAAATTTTCGCCTACGTCAACAGAGTCTTTATTCGCCACAAATGGATTAGGCTTACCAGAGTCCGTTTCAATTTGATAATCTACTAAAGAACCCTGTGTCGTATTATCACCAAGACTATACACATTAAAACTAAAATATCGCGTATCAGGAAAAGTACCGCTTATTTTAAAACCCATATTCTCATTGGTACGTGCCAAGGTATAGGAATAATAATTAGCATATTGATCTGGTAAGATACCAACTGTTGTATCTCTGCCAATATGGGTGGCCCATACGGTGTTATCGGGTTCTAAACTGCCTGCATTTAATGCACGAACTGCCATAAACCAAGCAACTAACAAAAAGACAATTATGCCAAATAGGATGTATGCAATTTTTTTCATTTCGACCTGTTTTTCATAGCCGAAGATATGCTTTTAATTAGCTTAAAAAGACTATTTACAATAAATGTGGAAAATTAAAGATAAAAACTATTACATTGGAAAAATTTAAAAAGAAGTTCCTAAACTAATTTCATGTTATATACCCGTTTAGATAACAAGACCCTACAGGCAATAGTACAGCAATATGCGATTTTACCAATTACAGACTGGTCCATTTTAGAGGGGGGTTCGGAGAATACTAATTATTTATTAGAGACTGGAAAACAGAAATTTATCTTGACCATTTGTGAAAGAAAAACGTTTGAAGAGACGACTATCTTAGTTAAATTATTAAAACATCTAGAAGCCTATCAATTTACTAGCACTACGATACTTTCCAATAAAAAAGGTCAAAACATTAGCTTCTTCAAAGACAAACCAATCATTTTAAAAAGGTACCTTTCTGGAAAAATCAGACAAGACTTATCTCATCAAATAATAGAAGAGATAGGAACAACTATAAGTCAATTGCATCTTATTCCATCTCCAGACTATCTACCAAAAGTATATTCTTATGGACAACAAGTTTTCTCTGAATTAGAGACAGCCAATATACGCCATTCTTTCATTGGTTGGTTATCTGAAATGCACAGCTATATCAAGGACAATTTGGACGCAACTTTACCCAAAGCCTTAATTCATGGTGATATTTTTTTTAGTAATGTAATTATAGATCGACAGAACAAACCGAGCATTATTGATTTTGAGGAAGCTTGTCACTACTATCGAATGTATGATATTGGGATGGCAATTGTCGGCCTGTGTAATCGAGATGGAGACATTGACTTTACTAAGGCTAGACAATTAATTATTGGTTACGAAAAAAGAATAGCTATACCTAATAAAGAGAAAGAGGCTATAAAAACATTTATTATTTATGCAGCTACAGCCACTGCATTCTGGAGGTTTCGTCAATTTAATATCATAGCTCCCACACCTTCCCATAAGGATGCTTATTTGGAGATGAAAAAGATTGCTGATGATGTACGAAAATCAGCTGTCCCCTTTATTTGAATTTTCTTTCATAATTTTAGGAATGGCAGTTCGCATATTTTCAAAATGGCAAGTATAAGTTCGCTCACAATTTTCTTTTGCTGCCTCTATAGAAAAATGTGTTGCCCCGCTAGGAAGTTGCTCTTTATCAGTCAAAGCATCTTTTATAGCTATTGGAAATTTAGAAGGATGAGCTGTTGCTAAACAAAGAATTGGCGCATTATTAGAATAGTCCTTTTTAAAAGAAATAGCTGCGGCGACTGCTACTGCTGCATGCGGATCTAATAAATAATTTTCTTCTCGAAAGACCTTTTCTATTGTGGATAGCGTTTTTTCATTTGATATAGAATAGGAGACAAATCCTTGGCTATAGGCTTCATAAGTGTTTCGATCAAAATGAACGATACCATTCTGATTATATTCATTTATCCACGAACTTATCTTGATGGGATCTTGACCTATTGCGAAATACAAATATCGCCAAAAATTATAAGGCACTAAAATATCAATAGCCGAAGAAGGGCAATTAATCATTTCCTCTTTAGAAAAAATACCTGTTGAAAATATTCGGTGCAAGCAAGCATTTTGATTATTAGAAACAATGAATTTTCCTACAGGCAAACCCATTGCTCTAGCTAACGAACCAGCACACAAATTCCCGAAAGCACCTGAAGGTACTGCAAAATTTAAAGGCTCTCCTACCCGATCTATTACTTTTAAATATCCATAAAAATAATGAACGGTTTGCATCATCACTCGTCCCCAATTAATAGAATTAACACTAGATAAATTAAGTGCTTCTTTTAATTCTTTGTCTGCAAATAATTCCGCAATTAAAATATCTAGATCATCTGCTCCATCTGGACAATTGCTAACACCGACTGGATAGATATTTGGTGCTGTTATAGTTGTCATTTGACGTTCCTGTTCTTCTGTAATCATTTCCTTCGGGTACAGTACCCAGGTGTCAATAGTTGATTTTCCAATGGATGCGTGGGCGGCAGCGGGTCCAGTATCCCCTGTAGTCGCTACTACTATTGTCATTCTATCTTTTTTACGTTGTAAAAAGAAGTTGAATAGATTCACAATAAAGGACATTCCTATATCTTTAAAAGACAAAGTAGGCCCGTGAAATAACTCTTGGATAAAAAGATTAGGGGGAGAAGATAATGGATGAAAGGGTATAACATTCGAGTCATAGAAAGTACTATAACTATCCGTCAATAATTGTCGCAATTCTTTTTCAGACATCACCGATTCATCAATAAACAAGGATAATACCTCATAGGCTAATTCTATAAAAGAGAAATCTTTCCATGTCATTAATTGAGATAAGGTGATGCGTGGTAATTCCGTAGGAACATATAAGCCACCATCTGCAGCAAAGCCATCTAATATGGCTGTTTCAAAATCTACAGGCTGTATTCCTCCCTTCGTACTGACGTATTGAATCATTATTGGTATGTAAATAAAAAAATATTAGCGTATAATTTTTAACGAAAACTGAGAACAAAATAGCCTCCCCCAATTTAACGAATTTATTATTTCATCGCTACTTAGAAACGACAAACTGATCTCCATCATTTGCAAAATGGATCGGTCCATCATAACCTTTAAGTTCCTGCCTATATAAGTTTTCAATCAACTTCAAATCTGGGGCAGGAGCAAAATGATGTAAGACTAATTTCTTCACATTAGCCTTAGTAGCTATTGCTGCCACCTCTGCTGGACTAGTATGATAGTCTTGAATATCCGTTATAATTTTCTCCCCCCTATGATTTCCATTTTCTCCAGCCAGAGTGGCCATTTCTTTTAACAAAGAAACTAGTAAAACCTCATGAAAAAGTAAATCTGCATCTTGTGCCATTTCCAATACCATTTCGTTTTTTTTGGTATCACCACTAATCACCACTTTTTTCCCTTTATACTCTATGGCATAGCCTACTGCAGGTTCGATAGGTTCATGATTCACATCGAAGGCAGTAATGGTAATACCATCTTGTTGATAAACGATCTCTTTCCCGCCCTGAATATTTTTAAATTCATGCGGGATGGCTTTAGCTTTGGACACATCCATAATGGCCGTACTATGATGATCTACCCGATGTCCATTCTCAATATATAAATATTGATTGATGGCCTGATTAAGCGTATCCAAACCATCTGGGCCATAAAGGTGTAAATCATTATTTCTACCCAATAACCAAGAACGACTTATGATACTTGGCAAGTCCATCATATGATCAGAGTGCCAATGTGTAATAAAAATTCCATCTAGTTTTGTTAATGGGAGTCCCATGTTTTCTGCCTTCTGCACCACCCCATCGCCTACATCAAACATAAAAAAATGACCGTTCACAATAACCGCTGTTCCTGTTTGCGCACGAACACCTGGCAAGGGTGCCCCCGTGCCGACAGTATACACATATATACTTTCTTTGTCTGCTAATAAGACTTCATTTTTTTTGTCAATTGTAGCTTGTCTTTTCAGTTGTTGATTTAAAATAAAAGGAGTTAATCTTTCAGGAAAAAAGTTGATAACGAGCCAACCTATTGTAAGAATAATTAGGAACAAGGAGAAAAGAGCAAGGAGTAATTTTTTCATTTATAAATAGTGTTTATTCGACAAGTTTAGGAATGATGAATTAAGTCTAATAGTTATGCACAATTTTAATAAAATTAGAATATAAAAACTAAAAAACAATTAATTATTCTAAACAAGCTTACAAATACAAGAATTAATTACCTTCACCTTCATCTTCATCTATAATAGGAAGTTGTTTAAGTAACCATAAAACAACTTCTGTATCAAGCAGACTAATGAATTCAAAAATCATAGGATTATTCTTAGGACCAATAATATTCTTATTAACCATACTATTTTTTCATCCGATAGGATTAAGTGACCAAGCGAATGCAGTATTAGCAACAACCTTATGGATCGCAATTTGGTGGATTACAGAGGCGATTCCTATAGAAGTTACTGCTTTACTCCCTATTGTGCTATTTCCATTAACAGGTGCATTAGATTTGTCCGCCACTACTGCCGCTTTTGGGCATAAATATGTGTTTCTATATTTGGGAGGTTTTGTCATAGCTATTACTATTGAACGATGGAATTTACACAAAAGAATTGCTCTAAACATTATCAATTTTATAGGAACTAACGTTACCAATATCATCTTAGGATTTATGCTAGCAACTGCCGCTATGTCTATGTGGATTTCTAATACGGCTACCTCTGTTATGATGCTTCCAATTGGGATGGCTATTATTTCTCAACTAAGAGATAATCCTGATACTGTTGAAGATGAGAATTTAATCTTTGGAAAGGCTTTGATGTTGGCCATTGCGTATAGTGCCTCTATTGGAGGGATGGCTACCTTAATTGGTACCCCACCCAATTTAGTGTTAGCAGGTGTAGTCGAACAAACTTATGGTATTGAAATTACTTTTGTTCAATGGTTTACTTTTGGTTTTCCAATTTCTATAATATTGCTTTTTATTTGTTGGTTGTATTTGACCCGTTTTGCTTTTCGATTTAAACAAAAAGCATTTCCCGGAGGAAGAGCAGAGATAAAAAAACAAGTAGCCGCCCTAGGGCATGTAAGCTATGAAGAGAAATTAATTTTTGGAATCTTTCTTTGTACCGCTATTGCTTGGATTTGTCGGTCCATTTTTTTAAAACAATTCATCCCTGCCATTGATGATACCATTATTGCAATGATTGCTGCAATTATTATCTTTTTAATTCCAACTAAAGAAGGCGATCGTAAATTATTGACTTGGGAAGAAGCGCTTAAATTGCCTTGGGGTATTCTTTTATTATTTGGAGGTGGAATGGCTCTAGCAGCAGGTTTTGCAGAGAGTGGATTAGCCAAATGGATTGCTTCTCAAATGACTTTACTACAAGGAGTCGCTATTATTATTTTAGTTATTTCCATGATTGCTGCGGTTAATTTCTTGACGGAGATCACCTCCAATTTGGCTACCACAGCCATGTTACTACCAGTATTAGCCCCCATGGCACTGACGATAAATGTACATCCATATATTTTAATGGTTGCAGCAACAGTAGCTGCATCATGTGCGTTCATGTTACCTGTAGCCACTCCGCCCAATGCCGTTGTTTTTGGGTCAGGTTATTTAAGAATACCAGATATGGTCAAAGCAGGAATCGGTATGAATATTATGTCTATATTACTGCTGACGTTGTTTGTCTATTTTGTATTGCCTCTTTTATGGGGTTTTGATCCTAGTGTATTTCCTATAGAATTAAGTAACGAGTAAATATCTCTTTCTAATGAATTAGACTTAATTATGAATGGAGAACCACACTACTGGACATTGTTTAGAACAGAGAGCAGAGAAGAGAGAGTAGAGACGTATTTCGATTAGAAAACAACGAAATTTCGTCATTTTTTAAACGAAATCTGTCTCTATTCTCTGCTCTCTATTCTCTGCTCTTTAAAATGTCCAGTAGTGTGATGGAGAATGGAGAATGCTTATAAAACGTTGACAATCAAGACTCAATTTTAGCAATACTGGGGCGAACGAAAAGTAAAAATCGTAGTATATAATAGAGTATAAAACAATTCAGGGGCATTTTCTTGAAATTAATCGGATCACTTGCAGTGGTCCGATCAAGCTGTACATTTCATCGGACCACTGCAAGTGGAATGTCGTCAACTTAAGAAAAACTAGGCAGCTTATAAGACATAATTCAACGCGGAGCTACTTCGTAGCTACACGGATTTTTTTTGGATCTTTGTAGGTCGTGTATCTAGGCGTTGACT
>CAKZUM010000729.1 GCA_937921525.1 uncultured Saprospiraceae bacterium | reverse complement strand
TAAACGCTAAAATTGACTAGTAAAAAAACCATTGGAAAATCCAAACTTATCAAGCTACTTTCTACTTTTTCTAGCTTAGAATGGAAACGATTTGGCCGTTTTGTCCAATCACCTTATCATAATACCAATCAACAAGTGATTGACTTATATACCATTCTAAAGAAAGCATTTCCATTTGAAGTATTAAAAGATTTGGAACAAGAACGGATCTATAAAAAGGTCTATGGAACAGAAACTTTCAAGCTGAGTAAGTTCCAAAATCTTTGCTCGGATGTATATGAATTGGCAAGTGATTTTATGATTGATGTGCATTTGGATAAGGAGAAACGGAAGAAGAAAAAATTGTTGATAGATGCATTGTCGGAGCGGAATTATGAGTTATTTAGAGGGGCTAGCCAGCAGTTGATTAAGGAGGTGGAGACGCAGGAGTATTTTTTGGATGAGGATGATTTTTTGCTATTATTTGAACTAAATGATAAATTACATTACCATATAGAAAATGATACATACACGGATAAACAAACAGAATTAGAAAAAATGTGGAGATATCTAGATGCTTTCTATGAAATTTTCACAACACAGTTAAATGCTGAAACTATTAGTGCGAAAAAATTTATAAACTTAAAAAAAACTATAGCTGATGATAATTCCGAACAACTCAAAGTATTGTTTGAAGACGTTATTATTTTACAAGAAAAGAATGATATAGATCATTTTTATGATACTAAAGAAAAAATCTTAAAACAATGGAATAAGTTAAAACAAAAGCATAAGTTTAGTTTACTAGTACACTTATTAAATTTTTCTTTTACCAACGATTTAATTCAAAAGGAATTTGGACATAGAGAAGCACTCGCTTTATATAAAATAGGAATAAAAGATAAACTTTTTATTATCAATGGGAAAATGAGAGATGCTGAATTTCTTAATATTAGTATGATAGGATTTAAATACGAATCTAAAAAATGGTCATCAAATTTTATTGAAGCACATAAGAAATATCTTCCAGAAGAAATAAGCGATTTCCTGATTCCTTTAGCGTATGCATATCAAGCAATATCCCAGAATGACTATAAAGAAGTGATCCATTTAATAAGTAATTTAAAACCGATTAATAAACTGAATTATTTAGAAAAAATAAAAAAACTATTGATCCGAGCTTACTATGAGGGCTTGAATAATGGAGACGAAAATTATAGAATACCATTAATGTACGAAATGGAATCCTTGAATAAAATGGTGAGTAGAAACAATAAGAGTTCTATACAGAAAAAAGAAGCAAATGTTAATTTTTTAAAAATTATAAAGAAACTAATACACTTATCTTCTAACAAGCCCTACAGTTTGCAACAAGTTCAATCACTTGAATTACTTTTATCTACTACTAGCCCTTTGATTCTAAAAAGTTGGCTACAACAAAAATTAATAGAAATAAAAAATGCTACCTCTATTTAAGAGGTAGCACAGATTTCTATTAAATTTCTATAACTTCACCAATAATGATGAAATTACATACAAAAATTGGGCTAATCATGGTAAAATGATTTGCTGCATCCACCTACAAAAAACATGGAGGAGTCCTCGTCCAGCGACCAAACTGACATAGTTCTTCCATTAGGAGTTGGGGTGTCTGCCCCGACTCCTTTCATGCTTTTTTCAGCAATGCAAGGTTAGAAAATTGAGTTAATTATTAATGTTTTGGTTTTTTGGGGATGTAAGTACTACATCCTAAGTAGTGCGATTAACAATTACACTTCTTAATACCTCTATTTCTAATATGCTATCAGTTAGCAATCATTTTTTTTTAAAATATTTTCAAAAAAATAGGGCAGCAAAACGTTTATACGTTTTGCTGCCCTATGTAAAAAAAATTGAAGTGCTTTATTATTTCAGCTTTCTTACAACTTTATCAATTTAGCATAATAAGCCCTATCGCCTGAATTGATTCGTAAATAATAAACCCCAGTATTAAAATGTTGAATATTGACAACAGTAGAAGCCTGTAAGGGAGTAGTTGGCATCAATACCCTACCATTCAAATCCATTATAGCATAGGTCGCTTTGGAATCTCCATTCCACTCCATATATAAATTCGTAGTCACAGGATTTGGAAAATAATTCAAAGAAATTGAAGCATCAATATTAATCGTTGGTGTGGTGCTATTATTACAAGTACTATCCTCTTCTGGTAGGATAGATAAATTCAATACTCGAATAGAATCGCATCCATTTTGTCCTATAAAATTATTGGTGTAACTACCTGCATTCGTATAGCCTTCAAAATCTTCGCCTGCACAAATCGAAGTCGTGATGGCTGTTTCTGATCTTGGGTTCACTCGAAGTCTAAGTTCTCGAATAGAATCACATCCAGATACGGATTGGAAAAGGTTTAAAAAATTACCCGTTCGATCAAAGCCCTCATAGCTTTCCCCTTCACAAATAGTTACTTCAATGATTGTTTCTAATTTACTACCAACTGTCAATCGAAGCGTCCTAATGGAATCACATCCAGAACTGGCTGTAAACAAATTAGTATAGGTGCCACTAGCAGTATAGCCTTCAAAACTCTCTCCTTCACAAATTGCTGTTTCGATGGTCGTTTCTATACTGGAAGCTACTGTCAAATTTAATACACGAACAGAATCACAACCGTTCTGTGCTACAAAGACATCTCGATATTGTCCACTATTTGTATAACCAAAAACTACCCCTCCTTCACAGATACTTTGAGTAATCGTATTTTCAATCGCTGGCTGTACCACTAAATTTAAAATACTAGTAGAGTCACATCCTGATGGAGTGACAAATGTATTTCTATACTCTCCACTTTCTGTATAATCATTAAAGGATTCGCCAGCGCAAATACTTTGAGTGATTATATTTTCAATCGTTGGCTGCACCACTAAATTTAAAATATGGATAGAGTCGCATCCTGAGGAGGTGACAAAAGCATTTCTATATTCTCCACTTGCTGTATAACCATCAAAGGATTCGCCAGTACAAATAGTAACGGAAGTTAGTTCTTCTATATTAGCAGCTATGCTCAGGACAATAGTATGGGTAGAATCACAACCATTAATATTCTCAAAAGTTTCTGTATAAACGCCCGCTTGTGTTCGCCCACCAAAATTAGATCCCTCACAAATACTGACTTCTTCTCTAGTGGAAAGCGATTGGGGATAAAAAGATAATTGTACCGTATGTAGAGAATCACAACCTGTCGAACTAACATAAGTGAAGGTATAAGCCCCTTCTTCTCTAATAGAATTCCAAGTCTCTCCAGCACATATTTGTACATTGGAAGAACCTGTGATTTGGTCTGCAACCCGTACATTATAAGTAACGATACTATCACAACCTGACGAAGCCGTCAAGGTATTGGTATATACTCCAGCAGCACAATAATCGACGCCACCAATGGTAATACAAGCCCCAGCACAAATAGTCTGTTCAACTTGTTCTTGGGTACTTGATAAGACGCTTAAATGTAAAGTTCTAATAGAGTCGCATCCACTTAGGACACTTTGATAAGTATCCGTATAAGTACCTGCTGCTACTCGCCCACCGTAATTCTCCCCTTCACAAATGCTAACATCAATCGTACTTTCTATAGTTGGTGCAATACTTAAATTAAGGACTCGAGTAGAATCGCAGCCAACTGCATCTTGGAAGGTATCTGTATATTGACCACTTTGTGTATAGCCTTCAAAGGAAGTTCCATCACAGATTTCTTGGGAAATTTCATTGATCGAAGTGCTACATCCTAAAACAGTAATAGCCCCCGGTATTAATACCGCATCTTCTATTCCATTCAATCCTATAAATTCTGGATGCAAGGGTGTCTGGACACTACTATCAAATATTAAGGCACTTCTTCCCGGTCGTTTAGGCGTAAAGCAAAGAGTAAATATTGCGGAACTATCAGGTAAGGTCACAGGGGCAGTAATATTTTCATTAATCCATGCTACTCTAAACATGCCATCAAATTCTTGGTAGGAGGATTGTAAAAAGTAGGGAACATTCGGTTTTTCCACTCTAGAAAAATCGACTATATCTTCATCCCAAGAAATAGTAAATTGAAAACCAATGAGATCAAAATTACAGGTCATCACCTCCACACACATCTCCTCCCCCATTTTGGCAGATTCTGTACCTATGATAAAACTTAATTGATCTGGATTAGCGGAATTGGCTAGAATAGTAGTAGATAAAAAACACAAAATTGTGCTAAATAAAATAAAGCGTCCTCTCTGAAGAATAGTCATACCTCGGATGTTTTTTTGTAATAACAGGTAAGAATAATTTTGTAAGATGTCTTAATTATAGCTCCCTTGTCATCTAATTAACAGCCTTTATTTTGTTTATACATTCACTTTTTATACATGAAGTTGTTTAAAAATGTATAACTGATTTATTTGCAAATTATTGATTGTCAATTGATAATCAAGACTTACCAAGTTTTGAAAACTTGGGAAGTCTGCCAAAACAACTTCATATAAAACATACGAAAAATAAGTTAAATTGTTATTAAAAAACTAAGAATTAAAGTGCTAGTTGTATAGATTTTGGCTAATACCCGTCAAAATGATATAAAGTATAGCACTTTTAACGGCTATGCTATAGTTAGGTAGAAAATATTAACCAATAAAATCTATTGTTAAGACATTGATTATTAACAAATTATCAATTTAGTAGGATTTAAGTTATTGGTACAAATAATGTTTTTTCTTCCTTTTTATCTCTTAAAAAAAAAAGACTTTTGTATTGGACTTGTTAGACTTGTTATAATTCCTGCACGATAAAAACTGTTTTACCTGATTGTTTCACCTTAATAACTTATTAGTAATGCGCCAATTTAAGTGGATCTTTTCCATTAGTTTATCCTTCCTATTCTTGCTTCCTTTACAAGCAGCAGATTTTACCATTTCTGGTAAGGTTCGATTATTCGCAGGAAACGTTCCTTCCCCTTTTACCAAAGTAGATATTAGTGATGAGGCTGGAAATTATACTGCTTCTGTTTTTACTAATTTTAGCGGTTCTTATAAAACAAGCTTTGACCTTCCTGACGATAGTACTATCAACTTCATAGTACAGATAAAAGATATTTGTACCGATAAAATCATTTCCAAATCCACTACTAACTCAGCTAATTCAGCGACTGTAGATTTTGTTATGTGTGATGTATTAGGGGCGGAAGAAGAAGAGGAAGATACGGAAGAAGGAACAGCAGAAGTAGATGACATTCTTGACATTTTAGATAGTCTAGGCGTAAATGGTACAGAGGATATTGAAGACATTTTTGATAGTATTGATGGGATTGAAGATGTAGATGATATTATAGGATTATTAGATAGTCTAGGTTTAGACTTGGATGGTATTAATGAAGTCACGGACATTTTAGATGGTATCGACAGCGATAGTATTGAAGACATTGATGATGTAATTGCTTTGCTTGATAGCTTGGGTTTAGATATTGATGATATTGATGGTATTGATGAAATCACGGACATTTTAGATGGTATCAATGGCGGTAGTATTGATGACATTGATGATGTAATTGCTTTGCTTGATAGCTTGGGTTTAGACTTGGATGGTATTGATGAAATCACGGACATTTTAGATGGGATCAATGGCGGTAGTATTGAAGACATTAATGATGTAATTGCTTTGCTTGATAGCTTGGGTTTAGACTTGGATGGTATTGATGAAATCACGGACATTTTAGATGGGATCGACAGCGGTAGTATTGATGACATTGATGATGTAATTGCTTTGCTCGATAGCTTGGGTTTAGACTTAGATGGTATTGATGAAATCACGGATATTTTAGATGGTATCAATGGCGGCAGTATTGAAGACATTGATGATGTAATTGCTTTGCTTGATAGCTTGGGTTTAGACTTGGATGGTATTAATGAAATCACGGATATTTTAGATGGGATCGACAGCGGTAGTATTGAAGGCATTGATGATGTAATTGCTTTGCTTGATAGCTTGGGTTTAGACTTGGATGGTATTGATGCAATCACGGACATTTTAGATGGTATCAATGGCGGTAGTATTGAATACATTAATGATGTAATTGCTTTGCTTGATAGCTTGGGTTTAGATATTGATGATATTGATGGTATTGATGAAATCACGGATATTTTAGATGGTATCAATGGCGGTAGTATTGATGACATTGATGATGTAATTGCTTTGCTTGATAGCTTGGGTTTAGACTTGGATGGTATTGATGAAATCACAGATATTTTAGATGGTATTAAAGGAGGAGGGATTGAAGACATTATAGGTCTCCTAGATAGTCTTGGGTTTAATACAGATGAAATTACCGATATTCTAGATGCTATTGGAGGAGGCTTAGTTACAGGAGAAGAGAAAGTAAATAATCTTATAGATAGTCTGAAAACAGTTAATTTATTTGGTCTATTTGAAGAGCCTAAAGTGATCTTAGAATCTGCTAAATTATATCCAACTTTAGCGCATCAACAGATAAATATTGATTTAGAATTTGCTAAAAATAGCGAATACGAAATTCAGTTACTAGGTATCAATGGTTATGCTATTTATAGACAGAAATTCGTTGCAGTTCGAGGAGACAATAGTTTATCTTTGGATCTATCGAATATGCCTTCGGGCTATTACATCGCCAACATAACAACTGGAGAAGAAATAAAGGTATTGAAGTTTATGATTCGTTGATAAATTCTGTAAAAATGACTATGAAATAGCAGAAACAAAGTCTTCCTATCGTCGATTTGTGTCTACTATTTCATAGCCACAGAATTTATCAACGAATGAAATTTATTAAAAATTAGGCAACAACCAAAACCAAACAGCCGACCCTAAACAACTTGACATTCAAGGGTCGGTATTGTTTGG
>CAKZUM010000728.1 GCA_937921525.1 uncultured Saprospiraceae bacterium | reverse complement strand
CATATCTGAAAATATCTTTTTCCGCTAGTTTCCTCCAAAAAATAAGTCCGTAGCTAGGCTATGCACTGATTTTTTGAAGAAAACTAGCAAAAAAATCTATAATTCATATACGTATTCCTTATTTAGGAACAACCCTTATTTTTAAACAACTTTCATATAGATACTTGATCATTCTCAAATTACCAGACATAAGCAGTGAACCATACTGGGTTTGTTAAAGATTTTGCTTATTCTGTGATGTATAAGACCACTCTTTTAAACATCTTTCCATTACCTATTTTTGAAATTGCTTCGTTTCGAGTAAACGGGTGGCGTTTCGTCATCTAGAATAAATTCTGGACAGGCCTTACAGAATAAATTCTGTGTTACTTGGAGTTTACAGAATAAATTCTGTGTTACTTGGGTAGTACTCAGCAACATTTTGTTATGAATAGAAAATATACCCTTTGTTTTTTTATATGTATTACTTGCTGTTTATTAAGTCAGTTAATAGTTGCACAGACAACTATTAATAATGGAGCTTGCGATACAGGCATTTCCATACCTGATAATAACTGTGTTGACGTTTCTATTAATGTGGTTGCTTCGGGAAGTGCATTGGGACAGGATGTGTTTTTGACAGAGGCTAGATTAATCGTGACGCATGACTGGCGGGCAGATGTAGAAATGACGCTTACGACCCCTAATGACGAAGCAAGTCTGTTATTAATAGATCGTAGAGGAGGAACGGGCGATAATTGGGGTTTACTAGATAATGGTAATTGTTTCCAGCCAATGGTGTTGTCGGATGATGGCTGTGCCTTAACGTCCATTAGTGCAGCTAATAAAAGTTCTGATGCTGTAGGTCGGTATACTCCAGAGCAGTCTTTTTCTGATCTCTATAATATTCCGAATATTGATCCAAACGGTATTTGGAATTTGAGGGTTTGTGATCAAAAATCAGTCAATGTAGGTACTTTAGATCATTTTGAATTAGTCTTCGAACCTATTGGGTGTACGCCACCGTCTAATATTACTTTTTCGGCTATTACTGCGAGTACTATTGATTTAGCATGGATGGATAATAATGCTTGTGGTGGAAATGTGATCATAGAGTATGGTCCTTCAGGGTTTATACCAGGGAATGGCACTTCGGCAGGTAGTTCAAGCAGTCAAGTAATTTCCTTGGCTTGTATGGAAAATCATGTTTTAACGGGATTAGTTGAGACTACTGACTATGACGTTTATATTAGACAGTCTTGTAGTACCACTTCTTATTTATACAATTCTTGTAAAATTTCCTTTTTAACAGACTGCGATGTTCCGCCTGCTACCTTATCTGAAGATTTTAATAATCAAGTTAATTGTGATGGGGATGGTAATTGTATTTCTTGCCCTACGTTAGGTGGTGTTTGGAGAAATTCTATTACAGATAGTATTGATTGGATTGTTAATAGCGGACCAACGGTAACTTCTAGAACAGGACCCTCTGATGATATAAGTGGAGGTGGACAGTATATCTACATAGAATCCTCATTTGATTGCAAACTAAATAAAGAAGCAGTTTTAATTTCTGATTGTATCAATGTAATAGCGAATAATGGCTCTTGTCATTTATCCTTTTATTATCACCTATACGGCGTAGATATTAATCAACTAAAATTAGAAGGCACTACAGATGGTGCAACTTGGACCAACCTATGGCAACAAAATGGCGACCAAGGAGATGAGTGGTATAAAGTGTATATAGACTTATCGCCTTTTCATAATCAAGTCATGCAGTTTCGGTTTGTAGGAAATAGTACTGCTGACACAAAACCCTTTGGAGATATTGGCTTAGATCAGATTGAATTCTATGGTCCCCAAGTACAGCCTACAGATGTGCGTTATGCAGATAAAGATAACGATGGATTTGGTGACCCAAACGATTCTATATCCATCTGTTTTTTAGTACAACCTGGAGGATATGTAACGGATAATACAGATTGTGATGATACTAACGCAGCTATTAATCCCGGAGCAACAGAGATTCCTTGTAATTTGATTGATGACAATTGTAATGGGAATGCAGATGAAAGTTTAATTTTAAATCCAACAGCATCAGTAAATGAAGTATGTAGTGGGAATACAGCTACGCTGCAAGTACAGCCATCTAACAATGGTACGATCTATTGGTATAGTTCCGCTACTGGTGGAATCCCAATTGATTCTGGGCAATTATTTACGACCCCAGTCCTGATGGATACGACTATTTTTTATGCACAAGAAATAAAAGATTCTCTGGGTCAAAACTGTGAAAGTGATCTTATTCCAGTAAGTGTATTTGTAAATGCCCAACCAGATATAAGTAATGCCTCTGGGCCTCAAAGTGTTTGTCAAGCAACAGATTTTGATCTAAAAGATTTAATTATTCAAGACGCTAATAACGCAACGGATACCATTCTTTTTTATTCAAGTGATACCTACTCTAGTAATTCTTTGATTAGTCCAGATGTATCTATTACAGGCAATACTATTTATTATATTCAAGCGGTGTCTAGTACAGGATGTACCGATGAATTGTCGGTAACTTTTACAGTCGAGACAAGCCCTATTGCCAATATATCTGCGCCAGATACGATGAGCGTATGTTTTCAAAGTAGTCCAGAGTTAATATTGGCAAACAATATTGGAGCTGGAGTAGCGCCGTTTACCTATGAATGGAATATCGGTACTCAAGACGATGAAGCGATTGTATTCTCCCGATCTAAAGATTTTTATCAAACCTATGCGGTCACTATTACTTCTGCAAATGGTTGTAATAGTAGCGACTCGATTGTCGTACATACTCTGCCAAGTATCAGCACGGTACAGATAGTCAATATCCAAGAACCAGGATTTTGTCAAACAAATGGCTCTATAGATATAGCTCCTCAGGATGGTTTAGCCCCTTATGGTTATGTATGGAATGGGCCTTCGTTTGGCATCACTAATAATTCTTCTTCTAGTGTGTATAATATTCCAAGTTTACCAATGGGGGCTTATAATATTACGGTGACAGATGCTTACGGATGTAATAGAATCTTACCTCAGCAAATTGTCAATGGTCCAGATTTATCTATTGATAATGTAGTAGATGTATCTTGTAATGGAGAACCCAATGGTTCCATAAATTTAACCGTTGGTGGTTTAATTAATCCAACATTTCAATGGACCGATGATTCGAATAATCCGATTGCGACAAGTGAAGATTTAGTGAATGTGCCCGCAGGAATTTATAATGTGATTGTTGATTCTGATAATACCCAGCCTTGTCCATTAGATAGTATCGTTATTAAAGAACCAGCCCCTTTAGAAATTTTAAATATTGTTACCTCTGATCCTAGTTGTACAGGGATCGGGGATGGTACTATTGATTTGACGCTGACAGGCGGTACACCTATTAACGGTGATTATAATTATACCTGGTCTGATGGATTACCGAATACCAATAATCCAACAAATCTTGCTCCCGGTATATATAATGCAACCATTACAGATGCCCAAGGTTGTTCGACTACAGCTGCGAGTATTATCAATGCTACCCCTGCTTTAATAGCTTCAACAAGCGGGATAGATCCTACTTGTGTCAATGGAGAAGATGGACAATTGACTGTAAATGTTTCGGGTGGTAATACGCCTTATACTTACCAATGGAATGATCCCTTCCAACAAAATACGCCAACAGCTTTTGCTTTAAAAACTGCCATATATGATGTGACAGTCACCGATGCGAATGACTGTGAGCAAGTTCTTCGAGATACCTTATTTCAGCCGCCGGGTTTATTTTTAAATATAGAAAATAAAACAGATCCATCTTGTGCAGGTGCAGATGATGGGGTGATTGATGTTTTTGTAAATGGAGGAACAGCCCCTTATGCCTATTTGTGGAATACGGGTGCAACTAGTGATAGAATAGTATCTGTAGAGGAAGATTTTTATTCCGTTTCTATCACAGATGCAAACAATTGTACGGCCGTTTTGGACTCCATTGAATTAGATGCCCCAGAAGTAATGGATATTGATTTTGTTAATGTTCAAGCACCTATCTGTAAAGGCGTAAGTGATGGTGCTTTTGATATTATCGTGAATGGAGGAATTGCTCCTTACCGCTATTCTTGGAATACTGGCACAGGCAACAAAGACTTACGGGATATACCCGAAGGTAATTATATCGTGACAGTTACGGATGATAATAATTGCCGAGCGACATCTGATACGCTCCAAATAGTCGCTCCTCAAGGCATAACCATTAATGACTTTCTAGTAGTAGATTCTATTCTCTGTAAGGATATGGATAATGGAGTGGTGTTTATGAATGTATTGTCTGATGCACCGGGTGCTAACAACTATACTTTTACTTGGAAGGATAGTAGTTTAATAACAGATAATTCTACTGGATTTTGGTTGAGTAGCGATTTTACTAGGCTTTCGGCAGGAACTTATGATTTAGAAATTAAAGATAATATTGGCTGTGCTTTGGAAACCTCTTTCATCTTACCTGAGCCAGATTATTTAGTAATTGATACTATTTTGATGGAGACGCCATCTTGCTATGGCTCAGAAGATGGGAGTATTGTTGCCAATGTAAGTGGTGGTACAGAGCCATATATCTATAGCTGGCTACTACCGAACAATAGCGTGCAAAGGACTAGTCAAGGTTTCTTGCAAAATATAAGTGGAGGTAATTATATGCTACAAATAATTGATGCAAATGGCTGTATTTCTAATAGCCTTTCTTTCGTTTTAGAGGAACCATCGGAGATCAATATAACTGCTGCCTCTAACAACCCCGTTGGATGTGCAGAACCAGAAAATGGGATTATTGATATTGCTGCGAATGGTGGAAGAATGCCTTATACTTATGAATGGAGTAGCGGACTGACTTCCCGTAGTATCAATGATTTGGATGCAGGTTCTTATACCGTCACATTAACAGATGCGACAGGTTGTGATGCAATAGAAACCTTTAATGTTGGCTTTGAAGAAAATGGACTGCAAATAGATATTGTGTCTATTACCGATAAAAGTTGTACCGATTCTAATGACGGTGCTATTACGATTGCAGTGAGTGGTGGCTTGGGAACGTATCAATATGTATGGAGTAATGGGGTACAAGTCATAGCCAATGATACCATGGAATTAACGAACCTAGGGGCGGGAAATTACAGCGTTAGTGTAGTGGATGAAAATGAAGATTTTTTGTGTAGAGGTGCATTAGAAGACATTGTAATTAGTTCAGGAGGTTCTCTTTCAGTTCGTTTGGATAATCTAACGAACGAGTTAGAATGTTTTGGGGATGCTAACGGGGTATATGCTATCTCTGTAAGTGGCGGAACTGCTCCATATATCTACCAATGGAGTAATGGATCGAATATGGAGGACCAATCGAATTTATCTGCTGGAACATATAGTCTAACCATTGAGGATGTTAATAACTGTACTTGGGTAAGTGATAATTTTTTCCCACCTATTACAAGTCCAACGAATCCTCTAAGTATCAATTCAGTAGCTGCTACAGCCGTGCTATGTGCAGGAGAAAATAATGGATCTATTGCATTATCTATTAATGGTGGATTGCAGCCTTATCAATATAATTGGAATACAGGGGCCACTACTTCTACTATTCAGAATTTATCCGCAGGAAATTATGAAGTTACTATCTCTGATAGAAACGGCTGTAGTATTACAGTAGATACTAGTATTGCTTTAGCAAATGAAGCACTAGTTGTAAATTTAATAGCTAGCTCTTCTGATTGTAGCAGTAATAATTTAGGGACTATTCAAACGAATGTTACTTGTGGAATGCCTCCGTATCAATACCTTTGGAATACGGGAGCTACGACTTCTAACCTATCCAATATAACTACAGGAGACTATGAAGTAACAGTCACAGACGCCAATAATAACCAAGTGATAGAATCCATAGAATTAAGAGGAACTAGTCAATTGCAATTAGATGATGTTTTATTGGATTACAGAAATTGTGGAGGCTACCTTGATTTGAGCATTTCGGGAGGTATTGCTAATTCTTACATTTATGCTTGGCGAAATCAGAATAATGAACTGATTACTACTAGTGCGATAGCAACGAATTTGCCCGAGGGCAATTATTCAGCAATTATTACAGATGCCAATAACTGCATTTTAGAAGCAGGCCCTTTTGTGATTAAGGCAGTTGAGGGAATTGAGTCTGTTATAACAGATGTAGATTTTTCAGCGCCATCGGCATTAGGTACTGTACGAGTGGAAAGTATTACGGGTGGTATCGCTCCTTATTCTTTCATTTGGCAAGATGAGGGTGGTGGTATTCTTAGTAATGATTCTATTGTGAGAGGTGTACCTGTTGGTAATTATACGGTACGGGTAACAGATGCAAATGGCTGTAGTGTAGAGGCAGGGCAGATCGTTACTAGTATAGAGGACATTCAAGAGGTAGAGTCTTTTGCTATTTTTCCTAATCCCGCAAAAGACTATGCCCAAGTAGAGGCTATTTTTACAAAAAAGCTAAATGTTTCAATAGCCTTATTTGATGCGGTGGGTAGACAAGTTTATCAACAAGAATTTGGAGACCTAACAAAATTATCGCACCCAATAGATTTTACCAATTTGCCTACGGGGATTTTTTATATAAAACTAAGTGTTGAAGATTATCCACCAGTTGGGCAGAAAATTATTCATTTGAGGTAGTTATCAAAGAGCAGAGGAAACAGTAAAAATAAAACTGGGCAACACTTTCAAAGTGTCGCCCAGCTTTATTTTTACTGTTCGTTTAAGATTTAGCAAGTAACTACATATTATAAGAGCCACCATTAATATCGAGTGTAGCACCTGTAATAAAGCCGTCGTATTCAGACGCTAGATACAACACCGCCCGCGCTACGTCATCTGCATTACCTGCTCGTTGGATTGGAATACCAGCAACTGTTTTGGCAGCTGATTCTTTGGTGGTATGTGTATTGTGAAATGCCGTTCCAAGTATAAGTCCTGGAGCAACGGCATTGACTCTTGTACCATTTGGGCCTAATTCCGAAGAGAGTGCCCTTGTTAGCGTTAGGATCGCTCCCTTACTAGTAGAATAAGCTAAAGACCCAGCGTGCCCACCCTTACGGCCAGCAAGTGATGCTAAATTTACAATACTGCTGTTGTCGTTTTTTGCAAGATAAGGAGCCGCTGCTCGAGTCACAAATAGCATAGAAGTAAGATTGATGTCCATTACTTTGTACCAGAATTGTGTTTCTATTTCACCCAATTTTTTTCGAGCAACAAGTGAACCAGCGTTGTTGATTAGGATATCCAAACCGCCAAAGGCTTCTATTGTTTTTTCGACCATTACATTTGCATCAGCTTCTTTTGTTAAGTCGCCATTGATAGCAACAGCTTTTTGCCCTTTGCTAGCTGCATAGTCCACTAATTTATTTGCAGTATCGGCACTAGAAAAATAGTGAATAGCAACATTGGCTCCACTATCAATAAAATGTCTAGTGATGGCTTCTCCAATTCCCTGAGCACCAGCGGTAATGAGCACATTCTTTCCAGTTAATTTAGTCTTACTTTTCATCTATGATGTTGAAATATTAGAAAATAGGATACCATTTTGACATCCAAAAATAAAGGATCTTACAGCACTATGATATAGAGAATATAAATATGTTATTTAACCAACACAATCCTCTTATATTTTACTGTTCTATGAAATAAACAATTGTCCAATTGAAGTTATCACTCATAATATTTTAATTAAACTTTTCGATTGAAATTACTACGACTAAAGTAGAAAAAATAAATTGATATATTCCTATTTCTTATACTGGATAGGCAGCAAAAAATTGGTTTACTTTACATTCTTTTTCAAAACAATGCATATATATATTCGTTGAAGTTGTTTAAGAATGTATTCTGCAATCAGTTGTAAGTGCTTGATTTCTAGGACGAAGCTCTTTTTTATTTTCGTAGCCTTAGCTAAGGGAATCAAAAAAGCTGAAGTATCTAGGAATCAATGACTTGCAAATGGTGCATCAATTCATTTTTAAACAACTTCTATATTACATGTAGGTTATTTACGCTACTTTGTAAAATTCCTGCAAAGAAAGGGAGTTTTTTTGTTATTCCTAAGTTCTATATTGATTATTTATGTTATGAGTGCTTTTTTTTCGGTGGGTAGATTTCGTAGATGGGGAGTATTTTTTTACCTCTTTACAAACATACGAGGTACATAGTTCACATAGGCTTAGTTGACTATGTGTCCTATGTACCTATGTGGTAAAATTCAATTCTATTTTGTTAGTTTAATTTTTGAAGCCTATTTACTTCTTACCTAATATGCATTATATTTGTAGCATATCGTCTTAATTACATAGGGGAACATGCCTGCTTTCTCCTATACTCTACTTTGATCTATCTGGTGAAACTTAATTGACCCTAGTAACGAATACTTACTAGTAGCGTCTATAAACTGATACGTTTTACCAAATAGATCATTTTTTATACAACCATTTTGAAGCCATACAAAAATAGAACAGCGAGTAGAGAAGCGAGAATAGAGACGCATTTCGTTCAAACTAGACGAATATTGATTGTTTTTTAAATGAAATATATCTCTATTCTCTGCTCTCGTTTCTCTATTAGACTTGTTACCCTTTAATAAACAACTTCTTTGAAAAAATAAGTCCGTAGCTGGGCTATGCACTGATTTTTTCAAGAAAACTATCGAAATAATCTATAATTCATCTAGTCATTTCTTAAAGAGTAACAAGCCTATTCTAAAATTAAATCACAAATAAAATATTTTAAATTCTAAAACTTAGCAAATGCCAGTTATTTCACGGAGAGGAAAAGATGCTTACACATCCCCTATAAGACACTTAGGGCCTTATGCGGATGAAGCGAAGAAAAATGGAAAACATGTATTCC
>CAKZUM010000727.1 GCA_937921525.1 uncultured Saprospiraceae bacterium | reverse complement strand
AATAGGGCGAACGAAAAGTAAAAATCGTAATATGTAATTCATTGGAAAATGTTTGGGTCGATGGTTGAAGTTTGTAACTTCAACCTAATATTTTGAAAGTTTGTAACTTTCTTCCACTAATACATATTATAAAAACGACTTCATAATACTCTAATAGAGTTCACAATACAATCTATGTCATTATTCCGTTTAAGAGGAAAACTCGATAGCTCTACCAAAATGCTATTAGGTATTGCAGGATTGGTTTTATTTATAGCCTTCTGGTGGATTTTAGCAGAGCTTGCGTCTGTTCAAAAACCAGTAGGCTATACACCAAGCGAAATGCCTTCCTCTATTAATGCAGATGCGGCGACACTAGCCACTATCGATTCCTTAGAAAGAGTTGATTCTATTCGGTTTGCAAATGCCACTTCTTTTGAAAAAATATACCCTTCCATTCCGCCACCGCTAGAGGTGGTTAAGTCTTTTCCATCTCTTTATAATGAGGATGAATTAGTACCGAATACCCTTCGTTCCATTTGGTTGAATTTACAAGGCTATTTTTGGGCATTAATGATTGCCTTACCCATTGGGTTTTTAATAGGATTGCTACCTATATTTAGAGGCTTATTTTCTGGTCCTGTAGATGCCATGCGTTATTTACCATTGACGGCACTAGTCGGATTATTTACCACTTGGTTCGGTATTGATGATGGGATGAAAATCGCCTTTTTAGCCTTTGGTATCATCGTTTATGTTCTGCCTGTTGTGGTGCAACGGATTGATGAGGTAAAAGATGTTTATTTAAAAACGGTTTTTACCTTAGGGGCGACTGATTGGCAAACGGTCAAAACGGTCTACATTCCATCTGTCATGAGTCGAATGATTGATGATATACGTGTGATTACCGCTATTTCTTGGACCTATATTATTATTGCGGAACTATTGAATAGACAAGGAGGAATAGGTTCTTTGATTTATATTAAGTCAAGGCAAGGACAAATGGCAAAGGTATTCGCTATACTTTTAGTAATTATCTTAATAGGGTTCATACAAGATAGATTATTTGTTTTTCTTGATAAAAAATTGTTTCCACATAAATATTATAAGAATAAAATTTCAGGTATTGCAGAGTCTAAAATGGGTATTTATACGATTCTGTTTTTAGTGGCTTTAGGTTTAGTGATTATTGCTTTAATACCTTCTATGACTAGTACGATACATCTAGCGATGCTAGTAGCGGTATTGGCAGGAATTATTATGATCGTTTTTGGAGAGTTTAAATTATTTCAATCAAACAAGCAACATGCTTAAATTTAACGATACAGAACTAGATAACTTAGTAGATTTAAGAGCTTGTAGTCAGAGTTATGATGGCGGCAAAACTTGGATCCTGCAAGATCTAGATTTTCTAATCGAAGATAAACCTGGTCAAGGAGAATTTGCTACTATTTTAGGACCTTCAGGATGTGGTAAATCTACAGTGTTGCGTTATATCGCAGGATTGCAAGATCCTACAAAAGGTAGCGTATTAATAAAAGGAAAAGAGGTAGGTGCCGATAATCGAGTGAGTATGGTTTTTCAACAATATTCTTCTTTGCCTTGGATGACGGTATTGGATAATGTTGGTTTAGCTTTACAGTATAAGGGATTACTCAAGAAAGAGCGGGATGAGAAAGCCTTGGAGATGATAGAATTGGTAGGTTTGGCAGGGCATGAAAATAAGTTTGCGCAATATCCAACCCTTTCAGGGGGGCAGTTACAAAGAGTAGCTATTGCGAGAAGCTTATTGGCGAATCCAGAGATACTTTTAATGGATGAACCTTTTGGTGCCTTAGATATTGGTACACGTATACAAATGCAAGATTTATTATTGAGTCTTTGGGATAAATTTCATCCAACAATTATATTCGTCACTCATGATATTTCTGAGGCCGTCTATTTATCAGAGGATATTTATATTATGAAAAAAGCACCCTCTAGATTTGTGGAACATATTAAAGTTGATCTTCCTTTTCCTCGATCACGTGATACCAAAAGAGATCCTCGATTTAAAGAACTAGTATATATGGTGGAAGATAAAATGGTAGAAGTGGCTAATGCACCTGTATAGATATTCCTTAGTAATAATAGAACATGAAAAAAATATATCATCTATCCACTTGCAATACCTGTCAGCGCATTATCAATGAGTTGGGTGGGGCAGAGGAATTTGAGTTGCAAAATGTAAAAGAGCAACATATTAACGAAGCAGAGTTAGAGCAGTTCAAGGAAGTCGCCGGTTCTTATGAAAATTTATTTAATCGGAGAGCAAGAAAATATCGTGCGGAAGGATTGCATGAAAAAGACCTCTCAGAAGCAGATTATAAAAAATTAATATTAGGAGAGTACACCTTTCTTAAACGACCAATAGCCGTTATCGGTAAAGAAATATTTATTGGTAATTCTAAGAAGGTCGTTGCAGCGGCTAAAGAAGCAGTTGGTAAATAATTACTAGTTTTTTTGAAGAGCAGAGAGCAGACCAGCCCGACTGCCGTCAGGCCGGCGGGGAATAGAGACAGATTCCGTTTAAAAATTAACGAAATTTCCTCGTTCTCTGATCGAAATGCGTCTCTTCTCTGCTCTCGGTTCTAAATAACCATTATACGTAATCCCAAGAACACCAATAAAGTTATAATATTAGTATGTCTATTTCTCTTAAATTTAGATTACTACTTTGGTATCACAAGACTTTTCATAAGTTAGATTTTA
>CAKZUM010000726.1 GCA_937921525.1 uncultured Saprospiraceae bacterium | reverse complement strand
TAGGTCGAGAGCGTGACATACCTGTATGGTGGCTTTCAACTGTCAACATCCTTCACGACCTACAAAAATCCATATAGCTACAAAGTAGCTCCGTATTGGAGTAGGACATAATTAGTAATAAAAAAAGTCAACGCCTAGATACACGACCTACAAAGATCCAAAAAAAATCCGTGTAGCTACGAAGTAGCTCAGCGTTGAATTATGTCCCATTGAGTCGCCTCATTTTTCTTAAGTTGACGACATTCCACTTCTAGTGGTCCGATGAAACGTATAGCTTGATCGGACCACTGCTATGTGGATTTTTGTAGGTCGTGAAGGATGTTGACATACGATAATCATACTGCATCGAGGTTACAAACCTCGACGATCTGTGAGAACGATATGACTTCTGACTTCTGACTTCTAAAGATTCAATACCGTATCAACTGAATGGTATCCTGCTTCATCCGCATTTTAATGAAGTCTGCCAACTTAGGTTCGTCTCTTTTTTTACCGGTGGTAGATTTTTTGGTACTCCACTTAATCATGGCGACAGGGATTGTTGTATTATTAACAAAATCTGTTTTCATCACATCTTTAGCAATAGCCACCTCTTCTACTAATGGAAAAAGTGTTTTTATTTCTTGATACACATCTAATATACTGCCAGTGTTCAGGCTGTCCACTTGAGCGTTTAATGCAACAATTTCTGCATTTTTGTTGGCTTGCAACTGCTCTAAATCCTGTATCCGTTTAGCAAATTCTCCTTGAAAACCACTCAGCTCGTTTTCTAACTTTTCCATATCCTCTATAGGGATTTCTCCACTTTGGTAGGTAATCAGTTTAATGTGTTTACCCGTTAAACTCTCTAGTTCTAGATCAAATTTCATTAGATCTTCTTGACTTACAGGCTCTCCTATTATTTCTAAAATCAATTGTGTTGTATCATTATCTTCTTGCTCTTTATCTCCTACGAAAGTCCAATCAGAAATAATCGTATCATCATCCTGAATGGCTTTTTTTAAGTAGGCTTCTATCTGTTGAGCTTCTCTAGTGCGTTGTACTGTATCATATAAAATCATTAAAGCAGGAATTAGAATAATGGCAGAAAATATAAGAATGTACATATTATTTTTTCTACGTTCTTTCTGATTCATATACTTCTTATAAGGAAATCGAAGTACTCTAATAATAACATAAGTAGTAATGGCAATAAAAAAAGAGTTGAGAAAAAACAAGTAAAAGGCATTCATAAAGAACTCCCACTCCCCTTTTGCCAAACCATAACCTGCCACACATAATGGCGGCATTAATGCCGTAGCAATAGCAACTCCCGGTACCGCATTAGATTTATCTTTTCTAGTAATCGAAATGACTCCTGCCAAACCACCAAATATGGCCACTAGCCCATCTAGCAAAGTCGGCTCTGTCCGACCTAAAATTTCATCCGTAATACTGCCGAAAGGGGTTAACTTGAAATATACAAAACTAGTCACTAAGGCAATTCCAATGGAAATAGCAAAGTGCTGCATAGATATGACGAGCGTCCGACGATCATTTATGCCGATCCCCAAACCAATTCCTAGAATTGGAGACATTAACGGAGAAATTAACATGGCACCAATAATGACCGCAGGAGAATTAAGATCTAAACCTAAGGACGCTACCATAATAGAACACATAAGTAGCCATGCATTCGCCCCTTTCATCCGTTTATTACTTTGGATATTTTGAAGCGTCCCTTCTTGATCCATTCCTGTTCGCAAGTCCATTAAACTATCAAAAAATTCTTTTATGTACTCCCAAGCAGTCTTCGTTTCTACTTTTTTAATAGGGTCAGGTGAGGAATTCGTAGTTGTAGGCATTAAATAGCGTTTAATGAACGGTAATTATTTATGGATATAATTACTTAAAATTGTAAATTTACAATATTAGAATTATTCAGCGCTAGAGATCAATAACAAATAAAACAGTATGAAAACTATCTACCTGATTAGACATGCAAAATCCAGTTGGAAAGATATGAATCTTAGGGACTTTGATCGTCCATTAAATAAAAGAGGCTTACGGGATGCCCCGTTTATGGCTAACTTGTTAAGAGAGAAGAATATTCAGGCAGATCTTATAATATCAAGTCCTGCAAATAGAGCCTATACAACTGCTACCTATTTTGCCAAAGCCTTAAATATAGAGGAGCATCAAATTGTAAAGGAGGAAGCTATATATGAAGCGTACTATTCGACCGTACTATCTATTATCCAAAAACAAGCAGAGAAAATAGATGTTTTACTAGTTTTTGGTCACAATCCAGCATTTACGAATTTAGCAAATTTCTTTACTAGGGATTATATAGACAACGTGCCTACTTGTGGTATTGTAGAAATATCTGCTGATATAGAAAAATGGGCAAATTTAAGTGCAGAGACAGGAAAAATAATTAATTTTTTATACCCTAAAAAATACGACTTAACTTAAATAATCTGTTACTAAACACCCATTTATGTCATTTACCATAAATGGGGTATCTAAAAAAAACAATAGTCTAATTATATTTACAATACAGTTTAAGGATGGCCTGTTAGTACTCTTCATTGAGCGTTGACGGGCTTTTTTTTTATCTAAAATAAAGGGACAAGTTTATCTAAACCACAAAAGTAGTTGACAATTTTACCACATAGATACATAGGTCACATAGCATACGTCCTACTATGTGATCTATGTATCTATGTGGTAAAATACAACCCTAGCTTTGTCAGCTTAGTTCTATGAAGCTGCTTCATTCCTAAATTTGTGGTAAAACTAATATCAACTGTCTCAATAAACTTGTCAATAAAGGTGAAATAAAGTGACTTTTTACCG
>CAKZUM010000725.1 GCA_937921525.1 uncultured Saprospiraceae bacterium | reverse complement strand
ACTTACATTCTTCTGCTTGTTATTTTTCCTTTCTACTGCGTTGAAAAGCCTCGTGATAGCTAGGCTATCCCTACGTTTTTCGCCTTGTAGAAAGAAAAAATAACAGCGCACAAAAACGCAATTTATTAATTCATCATTCCTAAGACATTGAACCCTTCAAAAAAAAGTCCAACACTTTTAGAGTCTATTGCCGATTGTCAACTGACAATCTATACAGGAAAATAGCAAATCTGAATGGATAGATTATTTTTCTGGTATCTTAATGGAGTAAATATGGATATGGATATACTCTTGTTTTCAAAGAAGAAAGTCTTGGGGATTTGACAGTTTAAACGACTTTACTTTTTGTTGTTTGAGGAGCGTACAGTAGGAATGGAATAATCTGTTGTACAGTTTAAGGAAAGATTTTATTAGACAGAAAGACTGCACTGTCACAAAAGTAAGTTTTTATTGTAATTTATACAAGAAGAAAATGTCTAGTGGAAGATATTATCAATAGATTTTATAGAAGTTGTTTAAAATGTATTCTGCAATCAGTTGTAAGTGCATTTTATTTTAAATGAATAGCTACTGCCAAAGGAAAAGCCAACTGCTCTCCATTAGAACGTTCAAATAAAATTTGATCAAAATAAACACTAGACTCAGGAGGCAAATCATCCAGTCGATTATTGATGTCAAAGCGATCAGGATTATCTGTAATATAACGAGTGATTGGCCCTTCTTTAGGGATAATGGTTATGTTCGTTTGAAGCAGCTTTACCTTTTCAGAACCAATCATAATTTGAAAGGGATCTCTGTAGTGGGCATAGTCTTTTATTGGATAAGTCGTCCGATCCAAAACAGCACTCAATCCTCTGGATTGAATGAGGGGTGGGAATACATCAAAGTCATAAAACTCAGGAAAAGTATGTACCGCATACACCTTATCAACTAAAGTATAAGTGTGGTCAATATCGGTAGCTTTCAGAAAATTATCATGTTTGCCTATCAAGCGTCTGATAGTTTTAAATTTAGGAATATGCACAATTTTGGTAGTGCCGCTTGATTGGTAATGTTGTAGTAGGGTTTGGTTTTTCGCATGGGTAGTATCCATTCTGACCATCGCTTCCTCTCCTGCTATATCACTCAATTGGAAAGTGAATTGAGAAGTCTTTAAATTTAATGGTGCATGAGTTGGATCAATAGGTGCGTCTATTAATTCAAGCGGTAGAGAAAGATTAATTCTCCGACCATTCAAAATAAAAGAGGGAACACCTGTCAAATTATCGGGAGCTATTTTATCTAAAAAATCTTGGTCATGGTAAAGAAATACTGAAACATGATCTCCCACCTTTGCATCTTTTAATATTGCTTCTAAGCAGTAGAAGTCATCTAAGATAGAGCCTTCTTCCGAGTCTATATATAAACGACAAGTTAAATCCCAACGTTTTCTATCCCAAAAACCTACTTGAAAATAAAAAGGCACGAACTCCCCTTTTGTATATAATTTCGGATAGCTATTTTTTAATAGTCTTTTAAAAGTAGCAATATCCATTTTAATTCTTGACTCCCCTTTATGCTTATTCATATGCCGTTGCCAGTCTCCCCATTGGAACAAATAATTATTGAAATGAAAAATTGGTTTTTCAACGGCTAGCTTATCAATGTCTTTGAACTTCTCTTTTTTAATTAATTGTTTCCAAAAACTTCTTACTTCTTTGGTAGCAGTTTCCGCAGCAGTGCCGCTATTGCCTACTTTGATTTTTGAGAAAAACTGTCGTTGTTCTGTTTCTAGAGAGAGCCATACTTCATAGTCATCACCTATTTCTGATAAAACAGTAGAAAAGCAACTAGCAGAATCGGCACGTTCTTCACATATAATAGGGGAGAGTCCCTCCTTCAAAAAGATGGCATTGATCTTTTTCAATTCCAATTGCTGTCCTTTATAAGTAATGTCTTTATTGGTATCTCCTAATTGATTCATTTTCCAATTGGAGATTTCAAAATAATTTTTATCTAATTCTTTTGCATCAGGCAGTTGAAAAGGGAGTAGCTGTCCTCCCCAATACAGATGATCTCCTACTATAGGAAATAAAGTACCTAATTGAAATTGGTGATACTCTAATCCTAGCTGGCTATATTCTGGCTGCAATTGATTGTATTCGATTGTCTCTATGGTAGGTGGCTTAGGTTGGAAGGCAGTTTGAACGTACCCTTCTGGAATATGATAGATAAATTGACCTATAAACACTAGAATAAGCAGCACCTTGAGCCAATTAAGGAACCAAGATGGTACTTCTTTAGTCTTTTTATATGGGTTTGGGTATCTATTCATTTATTGTATCGGGTATTGCGCTCGTCTTTCTTCTCTAAATATAAGTTTTTTTTGCTTAAGTAGTTAGAATTTTTACTGCTTGTTAACAAGAATTTGGTTTTGTTAACATATGAGGTGTGCCCACGACTTCGTCATGGGGTGTGTACCTACGACTTCGTCATGGGTGCATACCCACGACTTCGTCATGGGTTACAGGATGTCGTCCCGTTGGGACTGTGAGTGACTGACTTCGAGCTTGCTGTTTGGAATTTGAGGTTTGGAATTTGAGGTTTAAAATTGGACGTGTTCAGTAGGTCGAGAGCGTGATATAATAGTGTGATAACTGTCAACATCCCTCACGACCTACAAAAATCCGTATTATCCGGTACGCCAAGAAGCGTGCGTGTAAATATATTTATTATAAACTTAAATACCTAAAGGATGAAAGAGCCTTGTAGCCAAATTTGTCGTTCAGGCTAAAGCACCTTTGAGGATGGGGAAGGAAACGAACCCATTCGAGTTCAGAGGTAAGCGTCTTTATAAGCTGCCACAGTTAAGCCTCGTTAAGCGAATGTAGTATCGGTCAAGCTGTCGGATATGTAGAAACCTGCCACTGTATAAGGATAAACGACAAAGCGAATTATACAGGATACTCGGGGTAGTATGTGGTTGCGTGTAAAGAGAAGGTATCGCATGAACTTGGGATCCCCTAACGAACTAACGAGACTAGTTAGAGGCGAGGGAGTCGGAGATGCTCATAGTACTGCTAATCCCAAGAAAGGTAAAACTTGGAGTAGGGAAGGGGCATTGCTGTAATAGGCGTTTTTTTTTAATAGACTTATTAAATAGTTGTAAAACTGACTAGCGAATTGATGAAAGAACAAAGTAATCAGCAGGATGCTACAAAAGCTACGAACTCAGGCAGCAAGAAGAAAAAGCGTCGAGATATGAGTAGTAAGGAAAGAGTACAGGACTTACAACGGAAGCTATATCTAAAAGCGAAGGGAGAAAAAGGGTATAAATTTTATATACTGTATGACAAAGTGTTTCTGAGTTATGTATTGGAAGAATCTTGGAGTCGAGTGAAGGAAAATGGAGGAGCAGCAGGAGTAGATGGAAAGAGTATATCCCAAATAAAGGAAGAAGGGGTAGCGGATTTTCTGACAGACCTACAAGAAGATTTACGCAAACAAACTTATAAACCACAGCCAGTCAAACGAGTAGAAATACCGAAGGCAAACGGAGGTACTCGACCATTGGGCATACCAACTATACGAGATAGGGTAGCGCAGATGGCGTGTAAGTTAATAATAGAACCACTATTTGAGGCAGACTTCCAAGAAACTTCGCATGGTTTCCGCCCCAAACGATCAGCGCATGGAGCGATAGCAACCATAAAAGAAGAGCTAAAGTCAGGCAAGACAAAAGTGTATGATGCGGACTTAAGTAATTACTTTGATACGATACCACACGATAAATTGCTAATAGCTTTAAAGGAACGTATAAGTGACAAGCGTATACTAGACTTAATAAAGAAATGGTTGCGCAGTCCAGTACGAGAAGATGGACAAGATAAGGGAGGCAGAAAGAATAAAAAAGGGACACCACAAGGGGGTGTAATATCCCCGTTGTTATCCAATATATATTTGAATCTGCTAGACCGAATAGTGAACCATCCGACCAGTATATTCAGTCGATCAGGGATACGAATCATCCGTTATGCAGACGATTTTGTATTGATGGGCGAGCAAATAAGTGAACAAGTAACAAAGAAACTGGAAGAATTGCTAGGGAGAATGGAACTGAGTCTGAATACGGAAAAGAGCAAAATAGTGAAAGCCCAAGAGAGTAGCTTTGACTTTCTAGGTTTTAGGATTAGTTATGACAAATGCTTGTATGAGCCAAAATGTAAGCAGTACTGGAACATACAACCAAGCAAGAAGTCAGAACAGAAAGTTAGAACCAAAGTGAAGGAGAAACTAAAGAAGATCGGACATTATAGTCCATGTGAAGTGACGGGAGAATTAAATGACATTCTACGGGGCTGGCTGAACTATTATGACGTAAAAGGACTAAGCTATACGAAAGTATCCAAAAGTAAATTACGGTATTATCTACGAGAACGGTTGAATAGATATTATAACCGAAAGAGTCAACGCAAAAGTCGCTTGTATGGTCAACAAGCATTTGAGAAGTTAGTCGCTGATTTCGGACTAATTGATCCGACGAACTTTTATGCGAAGGCGAAATCCTGAAGGCTCTAGATGAACGATTGCAGGAAAGCCGTATGCGGGAAAACCGCACGTACGGATTGACGAGGGGGAAACAGGGTAAATCTTACTGACTATGTAAAGACCTCTGAAGCTTGTGTATAAGAGGTGGTAGCTGTAATGAAATACCCTGTTCTCTACTCTACTGTGGCTACGAAGTAGCTCCGCGTTGAATCACGCCACAATAAGCTGCATTATTTTCTTAAGTTAACGACATTCCACTGCAATTGATCGGATGAATTATTTGCTTGCTTCCAGTGTTCAAATATCAATTACTTTTTAAAAATCAATAGAGCTACTAAAATTATTTTCGCCTTTATACTTACCACTTACCTTAGAACATTCATCTGATTTTAAAGACCGACCAAGAGCAGATTCGTAAATGCGCTTATATTTTTTAGCAACCGAATTAGATTGTTTTTTACCATTAATGTATAATGCATCTTTTGATAATTTATACGAAAACTTCTTCCCTTCTTTTGCATATCCATCTTTCACTAATTCATCGTAGACCAATTTATTGGCCTTTACCTCAGGAATATCTATAACCATACTTGCAATAGATTTTCCCAATTCTTCTCCGAATTTTCCCATTGCCTCTCCAAAGGAACCCATCTCCTCTCCAAAAGACCCCATGTCTTCTCCGAAGGAACCCATCTCCTCTCCAAAAGAGCCCATGTCTTCTCCGAAAGATGCCATATCGTCTCCGAACTTATCCATTTCCTTTTCAAGCGTTTTTTCCCATTCTTCCGTTTCTTCGTCATGCTGTCTCATTTCTTCTTCATATTCATTTTCCATTTCCGTTTGATAAGTGGTAGTCTCTTCCATTAGGGCAGCTAGGTCCTCATTACCAAATAGTTCCTCTAAAGAAATATCTACATCTTCGTTAATAAAAATATCTTTTTCTAGTTGTTCTCCATTAACGGTGATAGACGATTGATCGTCGCCATCTACTTTAATACGAATGGGTTCTTTTGAATCCTCTGATTGAATGACTATAACTGTATTTCCTTCTCGATCTACTTCTTTTGTTATGTGACTAGTTCTTGTAGCATTACCTAATAATTTATTTGGTGGAACTGGTGCAGAGGGAGGCACTGGCGGCGCAAATCTAGGAGCAGAAGGTGGCGCTGGTGGAGCTGGTGGTGACATTCTATTTCTTGAAGGAGGAGTCGGTGGTGCTGGTACATTCTTCAAAGAGGCTAACTCTTCTTGGTATTTATCCCAATCATTCTTAGGGATATGTTTTCCATCAATCTTCAAAGAGTTAACTTCTCCATTATTTGATTCAATTTCTACTGTTTTTCCATTTGAAAAATGATACGAATAGCGAGAGGAATTTTTTGATTTAGTTGGTATAGTATCTATGGAAGAAAGGTTTGTTCTTTCAAGCAGTGGTATAATATCTGCTAATTGTTGTAGTAAAGGAGTCTTGTACTCCTTATCGTTTTTATTTCTATTTTCACTTACATCTGATGTGATATACTTAGCACTAGTCGTTTTTTTACTAGTCGAACTTTTGACACTCGTATTTTTTGCTGGCTTGTCCTCTGTTTTAATGATTTCACTAGTTTCTTTTTCTACTGGCGCAGTGAAAGAATTCGCATTAACAGAAAAGAACAATACCAAAACAGTTAACAAACTAGTTGCGATTAATTTTTCCATAAAGTTGGATTTTTTTTGTGGGTGATTTAATACACGCTGAATTCTACCTAATAGTTGGTTTTTGCGACCAGCAAAAGGCATCGCAAAACTAGGGGTAGGAGCATTCGCTAATTCTTGTAATTTCAATAATGCTTTTGCATAGCTTAAAGAATTGCCATTTAATTTGATAGCAATATCATCACAACAATGTTCTCTTTCTGTTTGGATTTGCCAAGACAACCACCAGACTGCTGGATGATAATAAAATAAAGTTTCTATGATGGATTGGATAATATTGACTAGATAATCATTCCTAGAAATATGGGCTAATTCATGTGCCAAAATAGCTTCTACTTCTCGTGGACTCAACTGATTAATCATACCAATAGGAAAAAGAATCAATGGTTTGAGGTGACCAATAACTAGGGGTACTTTTACCAACTCGGACTCTGCTAAAGCAATGAATTTATCTCTTGATAATTTTTTAGAAAGATCACTTAACGTATCTAACCAAACATTATCCATTATTTTAATACAATGATTTCGTAGGTGTTGAATATAGATTAAGCCACCTAATAAACGAAGGAAAAACACGGTGGCTCCCATCAACCATAAAGTAACAATCAATGGTAGATGGTTATTGAAATATTCTTGGAAACTTTGAATAGAAGTCGTTGATATAGCTTCCAATTCTATACCTTCTACGATCCCACTCAAATTAGCCGTCAGGCCTACTGCTACAGGAGTGGAAAAATTGGATTGATACAAATACCAAAAGGTGCCAACCGCTGCAACGAATATAGATAACATACCAAAAGCCGCAATATTATATCGAGTATTCGCACTTTTCTTACGGCAGGCTAATAATAAAAAACCTGTTATAATCGCAATCAAAGTAGCCTGCCAAAGGGAATGCAAAACAGTCCAGCCAAAGGCTTCAATAAAGGAATCTGAAAAAAGTTGGTTGATAACTTCCATTGTGCGAAAATTATTTTTTTAAATTATTATTTCGTCAATTATTCTTACCCTTCATTCTCAATTTTTTGAATCAAAGCTTTAATTTGATCCAATTCTTCTTTGGATGCCGTGTTGTTCCCTAATGCTTGCATCACTAGTTTCATGGCAGAACCACGGAAAGTACCCGCTACAAATTTGTCTAATAACTGCTGCTGAGTTTGTTCCTCGCTGATAGCAGCTACATATATGTGCGTCCGATTAGTAGTATCTCTGTTTACCAAGCCTTTTTCTGCCATAATCTGCATCAACTTCAGCGTAGTCGTATAGCCTACTGCTTTTTGAGTGGCTAATATCTCATGCACAAATCGAACAGGTACAGGCCCATGCTCCCAAAGAATTTGCAAAATTTCCAATTCCGATTCCGTCGGCTTACTGTTTGACATAGCGATAATTTTGTATCTACGAACTATTTCGTATACAAATGTATACGAAGAATTTCGTATATCCAAATTTTAATACGAAAATCTTCGTAGTTAATAAGATTTAGATCTCTCTACTCTTTTTCATCCAATAGTAGTACTAGCCATCAAGCCCCCATATTCTAAAGCTACTTTTCTATCTTTACTAATCTCTTCATATTCAGGAGTGGAAGTCATGGCAAGGAAATGTTCCTTACTTGGGTAGGCAACTATTATTACCATATCTGCTTGTGTCTCAGAATCGCCAATGAGGGTATGCGTCAGACTGCCCATCCAAACAACTTTCGCTTCTGCGGCTTTCATTAGCGGCTCCATGTTCTTACTATATTTTAGATAGGCTTGCTTTCCAGTCTCTTCTCCTCGTCCAGATTTTTCTTTGAATTTTAAAATGTTCACCATCGTAATAGGTGTGTTAGCCGGGTATTCTTTAATAAATTTTACGAACGCTTCTTTAGAAGGAATTACTTGATTTGTTAGGTTCATTTATATTAATTTTATTATGATGTGGTTAGATTTTGAGATTTACGTTTACTAAACCTCAAAGGTTTAGTAAACGTATCCTAAGCCCTAAATTAGTATTTAAATACTAGGTATTATAATAGAATAGATTTTATTTCTACATTTGATTTCATTTAATTGATAATACTCCTACCATGATAAAAGCAAAGGAAACCTTCAACGGTACGTATCCCTTCAAGCCCAATTTTTTTAAAGGGCAGGGTTTTAGAATGCATTATGCGGATGAAGGAAAAGGCGAACCGATATTATGTTTGCATGGACAACCAACTTGGTCTTACCTATACCGAAATTTTATTCCGCCCTTATCCAAAACACATCGGGTAATCGCACCAGATATGATGGGCTATGGCAAAAGTGAAACGCCTCCTAAAGCAGAGTATTCTTTTAAAACGCATGTAGAAAATTTAATTGCTCTAGTCGAGCATTTAGATTTAAAAGATATAACTATTGTTTGTCAAGATTGGGGAGGACCGATTGCAGGCGCATTTACTTTACGCCATCCAGACCGAGTGAAGCGGATATGTATGATGAATACGATGATGGGCTACAGCCCATTTGTAAAGGATATTCCTGCCTCCACAGATGCTAAGTTAACGGACTCTTCTTGGTTTAAATGGGTGCTTAAAACTTATAAAGATGGGACGTATAGACACATCATGGAAAGGCTAGGTTCTCATGTTCATCACAATATGAAAAGGTTGTATTTTCATAATGATGCCGCCGTTACTAAAGATTGGCTCAATGCGTATTCAGCTCCTTTTGCGACTAAAGCAGAAACGATTGCAGCGGTAGAATTTCCATTAGATGCTGCCTTGGGGCGTATCAGAGATTATGTAATTGCTGGAGTAAAAACAGGGAACTTAGAAAAATTGCGAGCTAAACCAGCGATGCTTGCAGAAGGCATGTTGGATCGAGCAATGCCACCTGCCATGGTGATGGATGACTTTAGGCGCTTATTCCCAAAAGGACCTATTGTAGAGTTGGCGAATGCAGGACATTTTTGTCAAGAGGATGCGCCAGAAACTTTGGTGGCTTTGATACAGCAGTTTATTCAGATGACGGAGTAAAAATATTTAAACCATATAGGTACATAGGTCATATAGGCTTTATACTATATGACCTATGTACCTATGTGGTTTTAAAAAACCTATAGTTAAATTGCCTTTTCGTTCACACTAAAGATCTAATGGATTTTTATAGTAGTTGTAAGTTCATTCAACTACTATTAGTCTAACTCCAAGATATACCATTCCACCTCTGCCATATCAATATTAGCTCGCCGCCCCACTTCCTCAGGTGCATAATACTTTGCCAAATAATCTAAAATAATAGGTTCGTTTTTACCCAAATCCCACAGACCTTGCGTCTCTTGCATCCAACGAATCATTTGTTTCCAACCCTCCCTAGTAGATCGATTTTGAGCGACTAATTTTCCAGAATGACAAGCCGTACAATTGGCTCTGATAATATCAAAATTATCTACATAGACTAGGCCACTAGCGACATGAATACCATTTTCTACTTTATCCCAATCTTCCTCATCAAAAGAGGATTGGCTATTCGCATACCTAGATTGCTTAATCGCTTGTTTTTGAAAATCAAAATCAAATTTATCTCCAAAACCGACATACAATAATGCACCACAAATGATAAACAACATTGTTTTAACAATCGTAATAAACAGACTAAAGTTTTTGAGCAAATGTTCTTTTTCTAAGTACTCTTTTTCACTAGGCATATTAGACAACTTTTATAGCTAGCCGATGACAGGCATTATTCAAATACCCTTTTGGATTCCAGCCGGGTAAAACCATTGGTTGGGATTTTCCATTATTAGCCGTTGCTTTGGCCCATACTTCGTAGTAGCCTGTTTCTGGAAATATGATAGTAGCAGAAAAATGTTGCCAAGCTAAACGATTAGCAGGAGCACTTAATTCACATGGTTGCCAAGTTGCCCCAAAGTCAATAGAGTAGTGCATCCGCTCTACTTCTAAATCTCCTGCCCACGCATGACCTCTAATAGGTAGCTTCTGATTGAGTTTAATCGTTGCACCCGTCTTGGGAAAAGTAATCAAAGATTTAACGGGCATTGATTCAATAATACACATATTTTCATTAGGTACCTTTGTCCCAGGAGAGACGGGTTTGCAGGGCACTCGATAAGAAGGGGCTGCCATTTTTGCACCATCATGTACTTGATTTCTAACCACTATTTTACTTAACCATTTTCCAGAACAAGAGGCAGGATAGCCACCAAAAACCAACCTTAATGGGTAACCATTTAAGTGAGGTAAATCTTCGCCATTCATTGCCCATGCAATTAAGCTTTCATCCTCTAATGCTTTTTTAATAGGTACACCTCTAGAAATAGGTTGTTTATTTAGATCGCCTGATAGATGGCTGTCCTTGCCATGATACCCTATATATATTGCATCAGATTTAATGCCGACATCTGCTAAGACATCTTTTAATCTGACCCCTGTCCAAGCCGCACAAGCCACTGCGCCATAAGACCACTGATTGCCTTTTGCGGGCGGATTAAATTCTTTCCGACCATTTCCGCCACATTCTAAAGTTAGCTGATAAGTATATTGTTTAAATTTACTTTTCAACTCTTGTAAAGTATAGGTCTTGGAGTTGATAGCCGATTCACCCTCTATTGTTAGCGTCCATGTATCCGTATCAATTGCATCCATTGATGGAGGGATTCCATTATTGCGCACAAAGAAACGATCACCAGAAGTTAAAGGTTCATCTAGCAAATGAGGAGGGGCTTCTGCGTTGATAGGGCGGTCGTTTAATACCGTCATTTCTGGATGTTTGCCTGGTAAGGAAAAGGCTGTCCTATCTACAGAAGGGGATAGTATATTTTTGGGTAGATTATCTGCTGTGAATAGGTCTGTTCCTATTAATAAAGATAGCGTTGTAATTCCTCCATTTTTTAGAAATCGGCGGCGGCTATTAGTTATAACGGTTTTATTCATTAGAGAATTTTTTCTATAAATTGTAGGTAGTCTAGACATTCTTGTCTCAGTAATCTGACAAGTTTATCTAAACCACAAAAGTAGTTGACAATTTTACCACATAGGTACATAGGTCACATAGCATACGTCCTACTATGTGACCTATGTACCTATGTGGTAAAATACAACCCTAGCTTTGTCAGCTTAGTTTTATCAA
>CAKZUM010000724.1 GCA_937921525.1 uncultured Saprospiraceae bacterium | reverse complement strand
CTAATAATAACTAAAAGAATAGCCCATACACCTTGTCCTAATAAGGTAAACATTGGCCCTGGACAAGCACCTGTCATTGCCCAACCTAAACCAAAGATTGTTCCCCCGATCAAATATCGTGGGATGCTCATTGTTTTTGGTTGGAATTTTATTTTTTCTCCAGTAATGGTCTGTCCATTGAATTTTTTAATACCTGCCACTAAGCTAGCTCCTAAAATGACAGCCGTTCCGATGATGCCATACATGTGAAAGCTTTCAAATCGAAACATTTCCTGAATCCGAAACCAAGAAACTGCTTCGGATTTGGTCATCACAATACCGAAGAGAATGCCTACTACTAAATATTTTATGAACTTCATTTTTTTATTTTTTTAAAACCATACTGGTTGTAGAGTAGAGTAGAGTAGAGTAGAGAATAGAGAGCAGAGAACAGAGATGTATTCCGTTGCAAAAATGGATTTTTCATTGTTACAAACGAGATACATCTCTGCTCTCTGCTCTCTGCTCTCTGTTCTGGTTATATCAAATACTCAAAAGAGCAGGTAAAATAATCCATGCCATAGAGAGTCCACCGATAAAAAAACCAATGACGGCTATTAAAGATGGAATCTGTAAATTAGATAGCCCACTTATGGCATGTCCTGAAGTACATCCCCCTGCATACCTTGCACCAAAACCTACTAGGAAACCGCCTACGGTCAATAGCATAAAATTTAATGCAGAAAATGGATGTGCAAAAATCTCTGTTGGTACATAGCCATTTCCTTCTGCTAAGGTTTGAGGAACATGAATACCTAATGTCTGCAAATACTCTTGGGTGGCTGGTGCAATTTGGACTGGTTCCGGACTACCTAAAAAATGGATAGCGATGAACCCACCGACAATGGCCCCAGCAATAAACACCAAATTCCATATTTGATCTTTCCATTTAAAATCAAAAAAATCGCAATGATTGCCTGCGCCACTTGCCGCACAAATCGTTCTTAGATTACCGGAAACGCCAAATTCTCCGCCGAACCAAAGTAACAAAAACATAACCCCAACGATCGCTGCCCCTGAAATGGCCCAATGCCAGGGCTGGCTCAACAATGCTATAAATTCTTCCATCTTTTTAATGCTATTTTAAACGACCTTAATAATAAGACAAAGATATAGGGCATTGATAGCTTAGTTTGTGATGTATGTCACAGGATGTTTTTAAAAAGTGGATTATTTTTATAGAAGTCAGATCATTTCAAGCTAACGGAACTGCTAGATGCCAGATTTATGACGTTGATAGTGAAGCGGACATATAAACTTTTACCCTAAAAGAGTGATTTGATTTCTGCCTAACCTCACAAGGTTTATCTGTTCTAATTTTTTTAATAATCGAGAAACAGCTTCTCTTGAAACATTCAAATCATCTGCCATTTGTTGGTGGGTCATCGAGATGGTGGTATTCCCTGTGGATTCCGTTATTGCCTTTAAATATTGCTCCATACGCTTATCTAAACCTTTGAAGGCTATAGAATCTATTACTTTGACCATTTCAAGTAAGCGATTATCATAAGACATCATCACAAAATTTTTCCAACTCTGGTATTTAGTCATCCAGCTATCTACATATTTTAAAGGAATGCCTATGATGGTGGTTGCTTCTAGTGCTTCCGTTCTAATCGCACTTTTTTTATCCAACATACAACAGGTAAAAGACATGGAACAGGTATCTCCTGCATTCAACAAATACAATAACAATTCTTTTCCTTCTTCGCTATCTTCTCTGGAGACTTTGATACAACCTTTCACGATAAGCGGCACCATTCTTACATAGCTACCGTAATCCATAATTAATTCTCCTGCCTCGAAATCCATCAATTTACCGATAATAGCAATCTCTTCCTGTAATCCCTTTTCAGTTATTTGAGGGAAATTTTGATGTAGTATTTTTTGAATTTTTTCTGATGGTAAGGACATAGAATTTATTTAAAAATTAAATGTATGTAAATATCTTCATATTTTCAAGTAAATTAATGACTTTAGAAAAGGTGTAAATTTCGAGGAGATTACATAGCATAATAAGGCACAAATAAAAATATTTCATAAAATAAGAATTCATAAATTACTCTATAATAAGGAAAAAGCCGACCTTTCAGATAATTCACTACTGGACATTGTTTAGAAGAGAGAGTAGAGACGTATTTCGTTCAAAAAATAACAAAATTTCATTAATTATAAACGTACGCGGTCTCAATTTTTAATTTTTAATTCTCAATTTGCTAAAGCGTCTAATAGCGTAATTAGGGCATACGAAAAATAAAAATAACAATATGTAAATCGTTGAAATAAAAAGACATAGCCTTAAATTATTGTAAACACAAGGCACAGCCTTGTCTTTACTATCAAGAAGACTTTGCTTTCATAAATGATATATTATTGATATATTATAAAAATAACTTTTCGTTCGCCCTGATTTATACATTCTCTTTGATTGCAGAATACATTCTTAAACAACTTCTAAGTAAAAACAAAACACTCCTTAAAATGAAAAAGTATTTCCTACTTTTTATTATCCCATTATTTCTTTCTTGCCAAACGATTCCTATTCCTAGTGAGGCAACTACCATAATTAAAATGGCAGAAAATCAAGAAAATCAAGAAAATCAAGTTAAACAAAACTCAGGAACTTACACCTTGGTAGTAGAAGGGTATGACTGGGGACCAGGGGCGAGTAAAGTAATACTACATTTAGAGGAGTCCCTGTCTAGTGTGCAAATGGAGGACTATACCATTACCGTGCAAAAGAAAGCGCAATGTATGGGTGAGGAAAAAGAAACCACAAGTGGAGAACGGACTATTTTATACGCTTATATTTCTGATGAACAAGGGAATAAGGTGGACGAGGGGAAACATATCTCTCTAGTCTTATTAGTGGCTCCAAATAGGCAGATCAGCTCGCCGATGCAATACCTCCCTGCATGTGGTGGAAATGTGTGGACAGATTATCGTATGACCATAAAAGATACCTCCTCTAATCAAGTTTGGGATATAGAAAAAGATCGAATTCGTCCTCTTGTTGATTCCTTTAATCTTAAAGGAAAATTTGTTTATAATGCGGAAATTACCCTAACTTTTGCTGATTTTAGACCAACAAATCAAAATGAAAAAAGCCCTTTAATTATTTGGTTACATGGCGGAGGAGAAGGCGGAATAGACCCTTCTGTTCCTTTAATGGCCAATCGAGCTGCCAACTATGCGTCTCCTGAAATGCAAGCTTATTTTGGAGGGGCGTATGTATTAGTGCCTCAAAGTCCTACATTCTGGATGGATAATGGAAAAGGAGAATATACTCGTGGAGAAGTGAATGATAGGTATAATGAATCCTTAATGGCCCTAATTAAAGCTTATGTAGCCGAGCATCCTAATATTGATACAGATAGAATTTATGTCGGTGGCTGTTCCAATGGTGGATATATGAGTCTAAAATTATTACTTTTAAATCCAGACTATTTTGCGGCGGCTTTCCCTAGTGCTTTGGCTTATCATACCAAGCACATTACGGATACGCAACTTGAAACGATCAAAGATATTCCTATTTGGTTTATTCATTCCAAGGATGATCCAGTCACAAAGGCAGAAGAAACGGTCGAACCTGTTTATAAAAGATTAATGGCGGCTGGTGCTAAAAATGTTCACTTTTCTAACTATGATCACGTGGTAGATATTACGGGTTTCTTTGGTGGAGACAACTATCATTATTTAGGGCATTTCTCTTGGATTTACTCTCATGCTAATCATAGTACGTTGGATTATGATGGCAAGCGGGTTCAAATGAATGGCAAAGATGTGACGCTGATGGAATGGTTGGCAGCGCAAAGGAAATAGTATAGACCTTTGTGTTCCTACTTACCTCATTTCGCTAATGTAGTCGGACATACAAAAGCAGTAGTAGGAACACTCGAGGTAACAATATCATCAAACTTACCTTGAACATTTATCATGTTTTCAAATCCTCTAGCTTTTAAAATTGAGGCAGCAACGGTGGACCGATACCCACTTCGACAGTGCATATAGTACGTAGTTGTTTTATCGACTTCATCCATGTGCTTATTGATGAAGTCTAGTGGAAAATTTTGGGCATTCTCGACCTGTGCTGCTTCCCACTCACTCGGTTTACGTACATCCAAAACAGAAATATTTGGTCGCTGCTTATATATTTTTTCAAATGAATCCACATCAATCGTTTCAATCGTATCAATTTCTTTTCCAGCTTGCTTCCATGCCTCAAATCCTCCTTTCAAATACCCAATAGAGTTATCATATCCGACTCTTGCTAGCCGCTTGACGGTTTCTTTGTTTTTCCTTTTAGGGGCAACAATTAAAATTGGCTGATTCATATCAGCAATTAGTGCGCCTACCCATGGAGCAAAACTACCATCTAGTCCAATAAAGATAGAATTTGGAATGAAACCCTTGACGAATTCCTGTTTACTTCTAACATCTAAAATGAGTGCTTCCGTTTCATTAGCAGCTGCTTCAAAAGCTCTTGGTGATAAGGCTTTAGTTCCTTTCTTCATTACTGCATCTATGCTACCATAGCCTTTTTTATTCAGCTGGGCATTTAGAGAAAAGTAGGCTGGTGGTGGTGTTAATCCATCCGTTACTTCTTTTATAAATTCTGCTTTTGACATATCTGCCCTAAGCGCATAGTTCGTTTTCTTTTGATTGCCTAAAGTATCCCAAGTCTCGCTGCTCATATTTTTTCCACAGGCGGAACCAGCACCATGCGCAGGATAAACAATTACCTCATCTGGTAAAGTCATTATCTTATTTCTAAGACTGTCATATAGCCATCCAGCTAAGTCTTCTTTTGTGACATCTCCACTCTTCTGTGCTAAATCTGGACGACCAACATCCCCAATAAATAAGGTGTCACCAGAAAAAATAGCATAAGGTTTTCCTTGTTCATCTTTCAATAAATAAGTAGTACTTTCTGGTGTATGGCCAGGAGTATGCAAAACCGTAATAGTCACTTTTCCTATTTTGAAAACTTCACCATCTTTTGCCAGATACTTTTCATAAGCGGTTTGTGCGTTTGGTCCATAAACAATTTGTGCACCTGTTTTTTTAGCCAAATCCAGATGACCAGAAACAAAATCTGCATGAAAGTGAGTCTCGAAAATATATTTAATTTTCACACTATTATCTTTTGCTCTTTCTATATACGGGCCAGTTTCTCTTAATGGATCAATAATCGCTGCCTCACCATTACTTTCAATATAATAAGCACCTTGTGCTAAACATCCTGTATAAATTTGTTCTACTTTCATGACTGACAGAGGTTAATTTTTTTCTTTTGAAGGATGAAGTAAAATTCTTTTACGGATAAGACCAAATATATGTAAATATACTCATATTTTCAATTGTCTTATTAAATTAAAATAACAAAGTTGGGGCGACAAATTTATTCATCGGATCACTTGTAGTGGAATGTCGTCAACTTAAGAAAAACTAGGCAGCTTATAAGACATAATTCAACGCTGAGCTACTTCGTAGCTACACGGATTTTTTTTGGATCTTTGTAGGTCGTGTATCTAGGCGTTGACTTTTTTTATTACTAATTGTGTCCTAATCCAATACGGAGCTACTTCGTAGCT
>CAKZUM010000723.1 GCA_937921525.1 uncultured Saprospiraceae bacterium | reverse complement strand
ATTGCGTTTTTGTGCGCTGTTATTTTTTCTTTCTACAAGGCGAAAAACGTAGGGATAGCCTAGCTATCACGAGGCTTTTCAACGCAGTAGAAAGGAAAAATAACAAGCAGAAGAATGTAAGTTTATTATTTCACCATTCCTAAGCATTCATATAAAGCACTTCTTTAGCCGCTTTAACTATTTTCTTAGCATTCGGCATATACGCATCTACTAGGGTAGGTGCATAAGGCAGAGAAGTATCTGCTGCATTGACTCGTATCACTGGTGCATCTAAATGATCGAAGGCAAATTTTTGAATATTATAAGCTACCTCCGAAGAGACACCTGCAAATGGCCAAGATTCGTCAATAACGATAACTCTGTTTGTCTTTTTTACTGAATTAACAATAGTTTCATGATCCATTGGACGAATAGTCCTTAAATCTATTACCTCTGCTGAAATTCCTTCTTTCGCTAATTCATCTGCTGCTTCTATCGCTTCTAGTATCATTTTATTATAAGATACTAACGTAATATCCGTACCCGTTCGTCTGATTGCTGCTTTGCCTATTGGTATCAGTAACTCTTCATCCGCACCAGTCATCGGTTCTCCTTCTGTTTCCCATGTCTTTTTTCCAAAAGAATAGGTTCTTTTCCCTGAAGTTGTGCTATCCAAGTTTAGAGCATACATCATTTCTGATTCCATGATACAAACTGGGTCATTATCCCGTATTGCTGTTTTCAACAGTCCTTTCGCATCTCTTGGATCAATAGAGGAAATCACCTTTAAACCGGGACAATTTGCTAACCAAGCTTCAAAGGTCTGAGAGTGTTGCTGTGCTAATTGACCAGCCGCACCAGATGGACCTCTAAAGACAATTGGGCAGGCATACTGACCTCCAGATTGGGAAAGTGTCTTTGCAGCATTGTTTACGATTTGATCAAATGCTAATACTGCAAAATTCCAAGTCATAAATTCCACAATCGGTCGAAGCCCATTCATGGCTGCCCCAACACCGATACCTGCAAAACCTAACTCTGCAATAGGGGTATCAATCACTCTTTTTTCACCAAATTCTTCGAGCATCCCCTTACTTACCTTGTAGGCACCATTGTATTCGGCTACTTCTTCTCCCATTAGGAAGACATTTTCATCTCTTCGCATTTCTTCCGTCATAGCCTCTCTTAGGGCGTCTCTTAATGATATTTTTCTTGACATATGGGTGATTTTATTCCATTTTTTATAGCGAATATTCGCTTACACAAGCGAATTTTATCACTGTTTTTACTTTATTGAAATCAGTATGAATTGAATCCACAAAAATACTAAAAACAGCTAGGAAACACAACTACCTTTTACAGAAGTCAGAGGTCAGACGTATGATGTTGACCAGCTCTCGCTTCTGACAGCGCAGCGATCTGACAGCGCAGCGATCTCTTTCTATTCAGAGATAATTTGTTTCAATGTTTCTAGCCCTTCCCCTTCTTCAAAATAATTCAAATGATGACAACAGATGTCATGCGTATCGGGAGCTAATGCAGGAGGTACTGCTTTAATTTGCTCTACTAAAACAGCAATATCGTTAGGCACATTGCTATTCGCTACATTTCCTACTTTAAGAACAAATGTTTCCATGAATTGGCTAAAACGTTTATCCTGCTTATTCCTATAGGTAGTAGTATCTCCTGCAACGATGGTATACTTTGTATGCCCCTTGATACTATTTTTGTATAGGTTTTCTATAAATGGACTAGTTGGACTCATTTGCGCCAATGTAACTGTCAAAAATTTTGAAGCTGCTAGTGTCTTATTGACCACATCTAAAAAAGTACCTAAAGGGCCTAACCAGGTTTTTCCATAATTTAAGGCAATAGTCAACAGCTTATTTACAACATCTCTATAGCCCGGAATATCGCCAAAGACGGATCCACCATTAGGCGTACCAAACATAAATAGCTGGTCAATTGTATTATCTCCTTTTTGGATTTGTTCTATCATGTATCTGGACACTAGGCCGCCCATAGAGTGGGCTAGAATGTCAACAGTTTTACCATCATCTTTTCCGATGCCATATTTTTCCAATTGCTTATTCAATTCTTGGGCAATTTTTTCTATAGGTTCATTCAGATTTTCATAGTCAAAACTTAATAGTAGGTCATATTTTTTTTGACTTAATAAAAAATTTAGATTGGCCAACATCGGCTTGGTATCACCAATAATTCCATGAATGACCACTAGTACTTTTTTTGCTTGGTCTACACTTGGTAACAAATTGATTTTGTTGCGAACCACTTTTCCTTTAGGAGTGTAAGTAACTTTCCTAAGTTTAAATGCCTTATCTCGGAAACCAGTCAATTTTAAAAGTCCAAACCATAAGGCTTTTCCTAAGCTTCTTTTTCCAGTGCTAGAAGGTGTGACATCCGCATCGGGGAATTCGTCAATAATAATATGTGCCTTTCCGTCTTTTGTTTTACTAGTTTCCCCAAAGGGAATTAAAAAACCATCTTTGAAAGTGACGGGTATGATATTTTCGTTAGCACCTAATTTTTGGTGAACCGTCAATTCTAAAGGTTGCTTTTTTAGGGCTGCCTTATTTTGAATACCACTTAGTTCAATAATTGACTTATCTTGATAATGCCTTCTTCTTGTGTTGGGTTTTGATAAACTGAGTAGTTCAAAATGTTCGCCTTTTCTTATGTTATGAAGTCCTAAGGAAGGCTGCAAACTTCTACTAGCAGTTGGCGCATTTAAGGCGGTGAAAGCAATATCCGCTTTGAACGCTGAAGGGGCAGTGATCGTGATACCCTCTCCTTGAAAAGCAATTGCCTTATCGCCAATGGTACTTTGTTTACGAATGGTATTGACGGTAATGGTTTGGGTACACCAGTCCTCCTGGGGCAAAGCGGCTGGGCGTTTTGTAATAGCTTTAGTGGCGCCTAGTTCTATTTTATTGAGTTGAAATTTATGATCATCGAAAGGTTCTGTGCTAACGATGACTTTAAAAATATCCGTTGTTTGATGTATATTTTTATCTTTAATTAAAAGTCCATGATCTTTGTCTAATACAATGGTTTTGGAATTAGCTGGGATTTTTTGACTTTTAAAATGTAATTGTATTTCAAAGCTAGAACTTAAATAGAGTAGGGCAACATACAAGTCTTTTTTACCAGTATTAGTAGCATGTATCTGATACCAAATAGGTTTCGGATTTCCCTGCTCATCTTTATCTTCTGCTGCTTTCCAATAATCTATAATAACTGGATGATCTTGATGTTCTAGTAAATCCCCATTAGCCTGTTCTTCAAAGAATTGTAGTTGAATTGATTGTAACAATTCCCGATTTACTTCTTGGTTGGACAAGGAAGCAATGTTTTCCCATTCTTGTATATGCTCTAGTTGTTGGACGATATATTGTGCTGCTGCTACACTCATTCCTCGTTTGCCGTGCAACAATTTTCTGGTATCGGTATATAAAATTTCCAGTTTTCTGGACCAGACTTTTAAGGTATAAGGTGCTTCTTTATAACCTTCTATAAATTGAATGAATGGCGAAGGATTTGCTCGGTATTTTTTTAAGAACTTAGCAATATGATGAGGCCTTCCTTCTAAGTTGACTAACATAGAAGTAGGAAAGGTTTCTATTTCTCCCCAATAGATTTTCGCTATATCTAGTTGATCTACATTGGCTAATATAGATTCATTTAATAAAATTTTTGAGACACTAGCTTGACCTAATGATTGGGCTACTTCTTCAATTTCTTCATATATGCCAATGCTTATCTTAGATAATAAGAAGGGCAGGGTAGGCAATCCATGAATGCCTCCATAAGCCAATCGCCAATCGCCATTTTTATATTGAATTAAATGTCGTTTTCTATTAGGAAGGACTTCTTTTTGTAGGAATAAGGTGTTTGGATTAAATCCATCTAAAGGGTAGATAGTTGGCTGTTGATTTTCCGCTGTATTATATACCTTATGTCTGACTTGTTCAAATAAATCGGTATAGCTAATATTTCGATTTTTCTCTAAGGTTTCTAATAAGACCGCACTAAATAAGCCTCTTCGATTGGTTGTTTCCCAAGCTTCCTCATCTCGTTCACAAGCAGACAGCAGTAAATGTTTAGAATGAGGAATACTAAGTGTACCATTGGTTGTTAGTTGATCTTGGTAGAAGTTGTCTCCTTCTAGGAGATAGCTGCTTAAAGATCGTTCTTCGGATCTGCCTTCTGTAAACCTATTCAAGCCTAAATGAAGTCGGGCAGCTCCATTTCGAGTAACAGATGCAGAATGGCAGGAATCCGCTATTATTATAGTAGAAACATCATTAGGAATTCGGGAAAGCAAGACCGCCATTTCTTTATCTGTCAAGTCATAATGACCTGGAAGTCGGCTATCATAACAGACAAATGTTTCATCTTGCTGCTTTGGATCATATTGTTTAAATACTTCTGCCGATGTAGCATAGGAACCATGACCTGCATAGTAGAATAAGACCTGATCTCCTGCTTTAGCTTTATTTATAAGATGATCTGTAAAGGCTTGGATAATATGGTCTCTAGTGGCTTGCTCATTGAGTAGGGTGTGTGTCAGGACATTTTGGTAGTTCTTGGTTATGAAGTCTCTAAATGCTTGTACATCATTGACACATCCAGCTAGATTGCTTACACCTGATTGAGGATGGTAGTTGTTTATTCCCACGAATAGGGCATGTGTAGTTGCCATATTGGTCTTTTATATTAATCTTATACAGAAGGTTTTCGGACTGGTTCGTAAATATAGAATTTTTTTTACCACATAGGTACATAGGTCACATAGTATGTCACGCTATGTGACCTATGTACCTATGTAACGACGAAATAATAACTATACGCTCTTGGCTGCTTCTTTTTCCCTTATTTTCCTCTTGAAATCGGTCATAGTATCAACAATACTCCCGCTTTCAAGAGAAAACTAAGAAAAAAATAAGCTACCCAAGAACGTACATT
>CAKZUM010000722.1 GCA_937921525.1 uncultured Saprospiraceae bacterium | reverse complement strand
CTGCTCTGCACAGTAGGCTCTGGCAAAACGAATTAGATCGTCTATGTGGCTGTTGTCTGGGGTATTGTTATTTGTGTCGGGCATGGTTGTGAATTTATGCTGAAGGACTTTGGTACTCACGTTTACTAAACCTCAAAGGTTTAGTAAACGTATAAACCATCATAATTTGTCCAGCAACGGGAAGTTGCGGGACAAAACAAGATTGCGCTGCTGTCAATATCTAGTGGTGCTGTACAAGTCTCTACTCTCTCAGTAAAACGGTCTCTATTCTCTGCTCTAACTTTAAGGTGTTAGAACATCAATAAACTCAATTAATCCATGATGAGAAAAGACCTCATTAATCTTGTCCATCGTCTTTTTATAGGCCTTATCCGACTTTGCCTTAGCACTAGATTGGGCATTGATTAATAAGTTAGTCGTAGGGTCTTTGGCGGCGACCATTTCTTTTAAAGATACGAAAATTAAATCACGTCTGTTGATATGAATAGTTTGTTCTACCAAATCAAAATAGGTAATAGCAGACTTGTATAAATCTGGTTCTTGCATCCGTTCCTTCAACACTCTATTCAGCGAATTAAATAAGACATAGATTTCGCTATCATTCAAGCGATGCATATTTGGCTTTTCCTTTTGATCTAGTACCTCCTCAGGATCAGGTAATTTTAAACTATTTAAAAATTGTAATAAAGGAATTGCTACGCCTTCTCCTATTGCGCCTTTAATTAACTCCATACAAGCGACCGTAGCTTTTTGTTCTTTCTTTGGGGCAATGCCTAATAGATCACAAGAGGTCAATAGAGAAGCCGTAAAATCCCAAGTTCTAGGACTCGCAAAGGCATAGGGATCGTTTTCAGGACTTGTATATAATAAGTTAGGGGAACGCTTTAGAAAAGCAGCTACTAATAATTTCCAATGAGGCAATAATGCTGCATGTGCTGTTGGATCAATCTTCGGTAAATCTACTTTCTCAAAACCTTTTTCTAAGGCGGAGATATAGACATTAGCAGGTAAATCCCATTGAAGATGTACAAAACGATTTCGTAAAGGCGGCGTTAATTCCCAACCGCCTGACATTAAATCTGGTGGATTGGCAGCGGCTACGATTCTTACATTTTTTGGCAATTCGTGAAAGCCTACTTTTCGCTCTAGCACCACTCGTAACAATGCAGCTTGTACTGCTGGTGGGGCAGTAGTCAGCTCATCCAAAAATAATAAGCCATTGCCTTCTGTACCAAAATTCTCTACCCATTCTGGTATAGCATATCTTACTTTTCCTTCATGTTGTATCGGCAAACCAGAGAAGTCGGTTGGATCATGAATAGAAGCGATTAGCGTAATTACGGGAAACTCCTCTACAGCTAGTTCTTCTAAAAAACTAGATTTTCCCACACCTGGCTTTCCCCATAATAATACAGGTATTCCCATGGTTCCTTTTGGGGAAGGGGTTTGCATAGCGATTAATAATGCTTCGGCTCCTACTGGGAATTGCGTCATTTATTATTTGTTTGTGATGTGTATTTTACCACCTAGATACATAGGTCACATAGTAAAGTAAGCCTATATGACCTATGTATCTATGTGGTTTAAATATTCACTAGAAAGTAACTATGTGTTGAATTAAATTACTCCTTCCACTCCTTCTTAGGGAAGTAACTATAATACATTTTTCCAACAGCCTTCATCGTAAAGCGCACCATAAAATTTAAAGGCTGCCCATTATCTTGTTCATTAGAAGTAATTAATTCTTCTAAATGATTATCAATTTTTTCTAAACGTTCTTGTCGCCTCTTGATGGATTCTGGTAGTGGGCTAGCAATCCATTCAAGTGCGGCAATAGCTGTTTGTCGAACAGCCGTATGGGATTCGTTTTTAGCTAATTTTTCAATAGCTTTTACGACCTTTTTATCTTTAAAAATTCTTAGTGTAGTGATCGCTTTTATGCGGACACTAGGGGCTTCATGTCCGAGTTCTTGAATTAGTGGGGTTATTGCTTTTTCATTAGTTCTATTTCTCAAAGACCTATTGATGGCTGTAAGCGATTCTAACTTGAGATTTTTATTTTCTTGAAGGAATTGCAGCAAAGGAGCAATCGGTTTACTTGGAGAATATTCCTTTAAAATACGTCGAATTAGGAAAATTAATTTAGGTTGAATAGCCGCAGAAACAGTAGGGATGATAGGAGCTATTTCAAGAATATGTTCCTCTTGTGCAATGTCCAATACTAACTTTACTGCTGCTTCTTGGATAGTGCCAGTTTCCTCTTTTACAAGACGTAATAAATAATCAAATTCTTCTTTATCTAATCGCTTCGCTACCTGTTTAGAAAGAATTAAGTTGATCGCTATGGCTTCGCCGTCCTTATTAGCCCATTTAAGTACTTCTAATAACTCCGTACCAGTTGGCAAAAATTGTTTCTGCTTGATGCGATCATATAACTTTAAAATGGCTCTCATGTTTTCCAAAGAACGACGCTCTTTAAAAGCGGGATACAATTGTTTAGCTAAGGCACTGTCATTCATGCCAAGGGAAACCAATTGATGATAGGCTTGTAATGCAGCGATTCTATTATCACTAGTCAAAATTTCTCCCAGTAGTTGATCTCTCTGCTTAGTAGGTAATTTATTTACTGCCTTCATCAAGGTAGCTAAGCCATCCCCACCTAAGGAGGGATTATCAAAAAAATATTGATGTAAAATTTCTTTATGTCCTGCCTGTCTATAACTTGATAAGCCTTTTAAAATAGATGTATGGTATTTTTTATAAGAAGGGTCTTTTAGTCGATTCGTTAAGAGTGTATATCCTTCCTTTGTTGGATAAGTCGATAGTGCTTTGTAAATAGCGTGTGTGGTAAAAACACTATTTGACAAGGGTAATAGAGAGAAGACTATGGGGCCAATAAAGTCCGTATCATAAACATTCACAACAGACGTTAAATTGTATGTTTTCAACGCATCATATCTATAAGAACCCTTTTCTTTTAATAATTGTTCTGCTAAAAATAGTTGTGGTTTAGCCCCCTCTTTTCGATGCAATTGATAGGCTTTGATGACCCAAGGTGTTTGTAATAAATGATCAAATAATTCCGCCCGATGTTTATTTTTTGTAAAAGCTTGTAATTGTGCTTTTAAACCCTCCCACTCTGGAACTGCTAGACGATTCATCGCTAATAAAGGCATTACAAAGGGTAAAATACTTAATATTCCTTCTGCTGTTTTATTGACAGAAGTATGATCTCCGCTAATCATTAAGCGTCTGGCAGTAGCAGGGAGGTCTAGGAAAGGGCAAGAGACCTCCAATACTTCTCCGTGTATCGTACAAGTGATGTTGTATCTGATCTCGATTTCTTCAATCGTACGAATATATTCCAGTTTGGTAATGATATGTTTTGGTAGCGGTTCTTGCATACTATTTAGACGTGAAAAATGGTAAATTGTCTCTTAAGTAGGTAAACAAATATAACCGACACTTTACTGACGGACTCTTTTTCCGATATACTGCGTTAAAAAATATTTCCGTAGCTCGGCTATGCAAATTTTTTTTGCCTTGTATATCGAAAAAATAGCCTCGCCAAAAGTGACTTCTATCGAAGACGTCTCCCTCCCTTCGTAAGGGAGGGTCGGGGTGGGTTCCTAACGGATTGTTTAATAAACAGCAGTTTTCTTATTTCAATGACATTGAGCTTTTGGAGAAATTGTAATTGGAAAGATAGTTCGGAGTGGTGGTGGGGAGATAATTATTTATTCAAAATAATGATGCTACTTCTAACGTAAACCCAGTCAATGCTAAACTATTTATAGTGTCACCAGATAGATAAGGTTTTGATCCAATATATTCTCCGTTGTCATTTAATACATAAATAATAACAGTCTCATCACTAGGATGAATTAACCAGTATTCTGGAATTTTAGAGTCTTGATAGAGTTCAAATTTTTCCTTCATTTCGCGTCTAGTATTACCGGGAGAGAGAATCTCCATTACTATGTCTGGTGCCCCATTACAACCTTGTTCGTCTAGTTTCGTATCATCACAGATAATGGTAATATCTGGTTGAACAACTGTATCTTGCTTATTGTTCTTACTAACAATTGGTAATCGAACATCAAAGGGCGCATGGAAAACCTGACATTTTTCCGCATTAAGAAAATCGAATACCTTATAAAATAATCTTCCAGAAATTCGCTGATGTTTTACATTTGGTGCAGGGGACATTTTATATACCCAGCCTTTTATCAATTCCACTCGTTCTGAAAATTGCCAAGATAGATAATCTGAATAACTATATTGTTTAGATAAATCTAATTGATCAAAATCCGTTATCATAGTAAATATGTTTTCAAGTAAAGATAATATTTAATTTAGAATTTAGCTAATTACTTAAAAATGGAAAACACGAAATCCTTTGCA
>CAKZUM010000721.1 GCA_937921525.1 uncultured Saprospiraceae bacterium | reverse complement strand
GGTCATCTGGACGAGAAGATTTTGTTCTCAGTTTTTCTTAAAAAATCCTTGCATAGCCTAGCTACGGAAGTATTTTTTAAGAGAAAATGAGGGCAAAAGATTCCGTCCTAGATGTTCAAGTTATTGTTTTATCGTTACTAAACTAAATATATTGTATGAACCTAAATCTTAAAGCAAAAGAGCAAAATAGCTATGATGCTATTGTCATTGGCTCTGGAATTAGTGGTGGCTGGGCTGCAAAAGAACTCACCGAAAAAGGACTAAAAACGTTAGTATTAGAAAAAGGTCGGAATGTTCGCCACAAGTTGGATTATCCAACTATGAATATGAATACTTGGGATTTTCCTAATAGAGACATGGTTTTGTCTTCCGATAGTAAGGATTATGAAAAGCAGCTAAGAACTGGATATACCATCCGAGAATCTACGAAACATTGGTGGGTAAAGGACACCGAGCATCCTTACAGTGAAACTAAGCGTTTTGATTGGATAAGAGGCTACCATGTTGGAGGACGATCTTTACTATGGGGGCGGCAAAGTTATAGATGGAGTGAAATGGACTTTGAGGCAAATGCGAAAGAGGGAATAGCGGTAGATTGGCCTATTCGATATAAGGATATTGAAAAATGGTATGATTATGCAGAAAGTTTTGCTGGCATCAGTGGTCAGAAGGAGGGTTTAGTCAATTTACCAGATGGTCAGTTTTTACCTCCAATGGAATTAAACTGTGTAGAGCAGCATGTACGAGAAAGAGTGGCAGAAAGATTTAATGATAGAATATTAACGATTGGTCGTACAGCAAATATAACAGTCGATCATAAAGGAAGGGGTAAATGTCAATTTAGAAACCTTTGTATGAGAGGCTGTCCTTATGGAGGCTATTTCAGTAGTAATGCTTCTACTTTGCCAGCAGCAGAGGCTACAGGCAATTTGACGCTTCGCCCATTTTCTAATGTAACGGAGTTGATTTATGATAAGGATAGCAAGAAAGTTTCAGGTGTTCGAGTCATGGACACAGAAACTGGAGAGTTCATGGATTTCCATTCAAAAATTGTATTCGTCAATGCTTCTTGTATTCCTAGTACGCAAATATTAATGCAGTCTGCTACAGATATATGGGAGAATGGTTTAGGTAGTTCTAGCGGAGAGTTAGGGCATAATATGATGGATCATCACTTTAGAACAGGTGCTAGAGGCACTTATGATGGTTTTAATGATCGATATTATAAAGGTAGAAGAGCGAACGGTATTTATATCCCGCGTTTCCAAAATCTTCCAGGACGACCAGATACTAAAAAGAATTACCTACGTGGATATGGCTATCAAGGAGGCGCAAGTAGATCTAATTGGTCTAGATATGTAAAAGAATTAACCGTAGGTAAGCCAATTAAAGAATTGGCACAAGAGCCTGGCCCATGGAGTATGGGAATGACGGCCTTTGGAGAATGTCTTCCATATCACGAAAATAAAATGACCTTAAATAGAGAGCTGACTGATATGTATGGTCAGCCAACTATTACATTTGATGCAGAGTGGAAGGAGAATGAATGGAAAATGAGAGAAGATATGAGAGTACAAGCTGCTTCCATATTAGAAGAAGCTGGTTTTAAAAATGTAGAAACATACGACAGTAAAAGTTTCCCAGGCACAGGTATTCACGAAATGGGTACGGCAAGAATGGGTAGAGATCCTAAGACCTCTGTTTTAAACAAATGGAACCAAGTTTGGGATGCTCAAAACGTTTTCGTGACAGATGGAGCATGTATGACTTCTTCTGCTTGTCAAAACCCTTCTTTAACGTATATGGCGTTGACAGCTAGAGCAGCAGACCATGCCGTTAGTGAATTAAAGAAAGGGAATCTGTAGAAGTTAGAATAGAGAGTAGAGATATATTTCGTTTACAAGAAACGGAATTGCATCAATTTTCGACATGATTATCATATTGGTTGACACTAAATTATACGAATTTTACCACGGATGCACGGATTCTAAAGGTTTCATTTAGCCTAATCAGTGAATCCGTGGTAAAAATTGTCAACCACTTCTAATTTACAGATAATCTTGTTCAATTTTCAAAGGAATCCTATCATGGTATTAAAAATCATAATAAGGAATCCTACTAATCAAATCAATCCTAAAATCTTAGTCTATGAAGAGAAGAGACGCCATAAAAAATGCAGGTTTATTTCTTGGAGGAGCTGCATTTTCCACAATAACCTTATCTAGCTTGGCAGGATGTCAAACAAATGCAGGAGAAGGAGCTTCTGGTTCTGCTTCTGGTTGGAAACCTGATTATTTATCAGTAGACCAAGGCGCAATTGTAAGACGAATAGCAGACATATTAATTCCGACTACCGACACACCTGGTGCAATAGATGCAGGCGTACCAGAGTATATCAATATGGTGGCAAGAGATATTATGAAGCCAGAGGAACAAGAAAGCTTCAAGCAAGGTTTTGCACAATTTGCGAAAGCTTGTCAAGCTGCTAACGGTAAAAGCTTTGTGGACTGCACCGCAGAGGAGCAATTGAGCTTTTTACAAAAAATAGAACAAGAGGCTTCCGAATCAAAAGATCCATCTTTCATCGAAGCTATGAAAAATATGACCTATAGAGGCTTCTTTACTTCAGAAGAAGGGATGACGGAGGTACTCAATTTTGATCCAGTACCAGGGAATTATGATGGCTGTATTTCGCTTGAAGAAGCGGGTGGGGCATGGGCAATGTAGCTCTAAAAGAATAGAGAGCAGAGACTGTTGCACTGAGAGAATAGAGACAGATTTCGTTTGTCCCGCAACTTCCCGTTGCTGGACAGATTAAATTTATCTAGACGTTTTAATTGTCGAATTAAAACGGGAAGTTGCAATATAAAATCTGTCTCTGCTCTCTATTCTAAAAAATAAAGTATGAAAAGAAGAAAAGTCATCAAGAATCTAGCACTAGGAGCAGGAGGAATGGCAACGCTAACACAAGCCTGCTCTCCCTCAAAAGAGGCATCAAAAGAGCCTGTTCCAGAAATGAAAATCATAGAGAAAGAAAAACCAACGATATATAAAGGAAATATCAATCATTCCGTTTGCCGTTGGTGCTATGGTAGTATTCCTATGGAGGCATTCATTGAAGGAGTTAAAGAAATGGGAGGTATACAATCTATTGAGTTGACGACTGCTGAGGAATGGCCTTTATTACAAAAGAATGGACTAACAAGTGCTGTAGGGACTGCTTCTTTTGCAAATATTCAAGAAGGTTTTAATGATCCGAAGAATCATGCTAAATTATTAGATCCCTATATAGATTTAATAGATAAAGCAGCAGATGCGGGTATTCCTAATGTGATTGTGTTTTCTGGCAATAGAAATGGTATGGACGATCAAGTCGGAATGGAAAACTGTGCAGTTGGTTTGGATGCGATTGTAAAGCATGCCGAGAAGAAAGGAGTGACTATCATTATGGAGTTATTAAACAGTAAAGTCGATCATAAAGACTATATGTGTGATTTTACTCCTTGGGGAGCTGGACTGGTGGATAAAATGGGATCTCCAAACCTTAAATTGTTATATGACATTTATCACATGCAAATTATGGAAGGAGATGTTATTGCTACTATCCGAAAGTACAAAGATTATATTGCCCACTTTCACACAGGTGGAGTGCCTGGTAGAAATGAAATAAACGAAACCCAAGAATTATATTATCCTGCCATAATGAAAGCTATTTTGGATACGGGATATAAAGGATATGTAGCACAAGAGTTCATTCCTACTTGGGACGATAAGCTGGCTGCTTTAAAGCATGGGATTGTTACTTGTGATGTTTAGAAAAAATATTAAGATTTTTTTAAAAAACACAGTAACTTTTATTAAGCCATTTCCGTATAATTAATCAAGAAATATATATTCAGCTTTTGGGAAATAAAGCGGTATTGAGGAAACTTGATACCGCTTTAGTTTTGCGAATTTTCCATTCAACTGGTGATGAAGAAATTAGTAAATGTTTTAAATGATTAAATGACGACTGCTTATTTATTCATTTTCCCATATACTAATCTACTCATATAAATATATTAAAAGCCGATGTAGCTCAGTTGGCCAGAGCAGCTGATTTGTAATCAGCGGGTCGGGGGTTCGAATCCCTCCATCGGCTCCATTCTATTCTTCTTTTCTACCAATCCGAAAATGCCTTATTAAATATATCCTCCACTAACTGGGCATTAATTTCTTCTATCAAATCATCTTGAATATCTAATAGATTATCAGTGCTATCATAGTCTAAATAAAAAGAAAAATTTTGACTCCATTCTTTCTTTTTGGGATCATCTTCTTTGTTGTTTAAATATTCCACTTGAACTCCAATATCTAATCTATTAAAGGCGGTGACAGTTCTGCCATCTTGTTCTTCAGGTGCGACAGAGGTAACTTGATAGCGCGTGATAGCACCACTAAATTCTATATCAGGATCGGTTTCTGTAAAGGTTAGTCTTGACTCATTCAAGACCTTATCTAATAAAGCTTGAGTAAAATCATAACTTAAGGTGGGAACTATATTAGCGGTGTTATTATCAAATTCTGCTACATAGAAGGTATTGACATTAGCAGGGATACCCGTACTTTTAAAAGTATAACAACTTGCGAGTAAAAGATGAAAAAAAATAGGTAGGGCAAATTTACAATTCATATTCCTTAATTTTTCTATACAAAGTCCTTTCAGAAATCTCTAATTCACTAGCTGCATCCTTTCTTCTACCTTTATGCTTTTTAAGAGCTTTCTTAATCATTTCTTTTTCCATCGCTGCTAAACTCAATGTTTCTTCTACTACCTCCATGCTATCAAATGGAGAACCGTTTTGTTTATTCTCCAAGATGATGGGTCTAATGGAACTATCTGGAACAGCATCTATATCATTTGCGTCTTCATTGATAATGAACTGACTGTACTTAGATGTTTGACTAGGCGCATTAGAACTTGGCAAAGCGATAGAAGGATAATTTTCTAAGTCATCCGGCATACTTAGATCATTATATTTTACTAATTTGCCCACTAAATCCTTCAAGCCACCCATTTCATTTCGTAAATCAAATAGTACTTTATATAAGAGATCTCTTTCACTAAAATCTTCTGTACCATTACTTTTGTTGGGAGTAAGGGCAGGCAAATTTCTTTTTAATATCTGAGGCATAAAGTCCACTAAATACTCTGCCGTAATCATTTTCTCTTCTGATAAAACAGATAATTGTTCTACCACATTTTTTAATTGACGTATGTTCCCTGGCCAGTCATAATTCTCTATAATTAGTCTAGCCTTTTCATCTATTTGGATAGATTGTGTTTTGTATTTATCTGAAAAGTCGGAAGCAAATTTTCGAAATAACATATAAATGTCTTCTCTTCGTTCCTTTAAGCTAGGCACTACAATTGGTACGGTATTCAATCTATAATATAAATCTTCCCGAAATTTTCCTGACCGTATCTTTTCTTGTAAATTGACATTGGTGGCAGCTATAACTCGGACATCCGTTTTTAAGGTCTTTGAAGAACCCACTCTGATATATTCTCCAGATTCTAATATTCTTAAAAGGTAGGATTGGGTTTCTAAAGGCATTTCCCCAATTTCATCTAGAAAAATAGTTCCTTTATTATAGGTTTCAAAATATCCTTTTCTATCGGAGAGTGCACCTGTGAATGCGCCTTTATCATGGCCAAATAATTCTGAATTGATTGTTCCTTCTGGAATGGCACCACAGTTAATTGCCATAAATTTCTCATGTTTACGAGGACTTAAACCGTGTATGATTTTTGAAAAAACTTCCTTACCAACCCCACTACTTCCTGTTATTAATACAGACAAATCAGTCGGTGCAACTCGGACAGCCGTGCTTAATGCTCGTTCTAGTCCAGTCGAATTTCCGATGATGCCATACCGTTGTTTGATGGTTTGTAAGTTCATAGTTTCTCTAGCTAAAATAGGACTAGCATGAACATAATCACATAAGGTGATTTTTTAACTACATAGGAACATAGGCCACATAGTCAATTGCTATGTGGTCTATGTACTTATGTGGTTAAAAACTATTCATCTAATGATGTCGTATTAAGTTAATTGTTTATATAGGCTTCACTTTAAGCTATTAAGCTTCCTCGTTCTCCACTATCTCTCCAAGCAAAGTAGCAGAGGTCATATTCGTCACCTTCACATGCACATAATCCCCTTTTTTCAGGCCCTCCTTCTTAGGAAAAATAATCATCTTATTCTGAGTATTTCTTCCTTTGAAGTCTTGATCTGATCTCTTAGAATCTCCTTCAATTAATACTTTAAAAATTTTATTGGCATCTTGTTCATTAGAAGCCATAGACGCATCTCTTTGTGCTTCCACTACTTCCGTCAATCTTCTTTTTTTAACAGCTAAAGGAATATCATCTTCATACTTTTTAGCTGCCAACGTACCAGGTCTTTCAGAATAGAAGAACATGTAAGACATGGTATATTTCGCGTACTCAATCATACTTAAAGTATCTTGATGTTCTTCTTCTGTCTCTGAACAAAAACCAGTAATAATGTCAGAAGAAATAGCGCAGTCTGGAATCAATTCATAGATACGATCTATCTTTTGCTTGTACCATTCTCTATCATAGGTACGATTCATCTTTTCCAAAATCCTACTATTACCAGATTGAACGGGTAGGTGGATATACTTGCAGATATTCTCATAGTCTCGGATAGCAAATAACACGTCATCATTTATATCCTTAGGATGAGACGTTGAAAAACGAACCCTTAAATCGGGGTGAACTTTTGCAACCATAACTAGTAATTGCGCAAAGCTAACTTTTTCCTTCGTTTCAGGATTTTCCCATGTATAGGAATCCACGTTCTGCCCTAATAAGGTGACTTCTTTATATCCTCTATTATATAGATCTACCGCCTCTGCTACAATACTAAAGGAATTTCTACTACGTTCTCGCCCGCGTGTGTAAGGCACTACACAAAAAGAACACATATTATTACAACCCCTCGTAATAGAAATAAATGCAGAGACCCCATTACTATCCAATCTCAATGGACTAATGTCCGCATAGGTTTCTTCCCTAGATAAGAATACATTGACCCCTTTATTACCCTCATCAGCGGAGGCAATCAACTTGGGCAAATCCCGATAAGCATCAGGACCAACAACCATATCAACTAACTTCTCTTCATCCAAAAACTTAGCCTTCAATCGCTCCGCCATACAGCCAAGCACCCCAACTAAAGTCCCAGGTTTTTTAGTCTTCACCTTATCAAAAATTCGTAATCGCTTCCGAACCGTATCCTCTGCCTTTTCTCGAATAGAACAGGTATTAATAAGTATCAAATCAGCTACCTCCATATTTCTAGTCGGCCCATAACCCGATTCTTGCAGAATAGAAGCGACTATTTCACTATCACTAAAATTCATTTGACAGCCATAGCTTTCGATATAGAATTTCTTAGCAAAATCAGACTCGCCTTCTTGGAAAAAAGCCTCTCCCTGCTTAGTCTCATCTACCTTTTTAGCGATATTTTCTAATGTTGGATTATTATTATACATATGTGGCTTAAATCTCGAAGTTGTTTAAGAATACATCAATTTAATTTTAAACAGCTTCCTTCTCTAAATTCCCTAACACTTGCGGTAGGGTGTTTTATTATTCAAGTATATTACAAAACGTCTGCAAATATAGCTATTTATTGAGGATTGTGTGCCATTTTGGCAGGCATTTAACTGATTTTTTATTAAAGATTAAGAGA
>CAKZUM010000720.1 GCA_937921525.1 uncultured Saprospiraceae bacterium | reverse complement strand
TGGCGGCTTGTGCTGCTGGCGCACATGGTCATGCGATGTTACTGAAGAAATTATGAGAACCTTAGTAGTTATTCAAGTTAATAGTGTCATGCCTGAACTACATTTAAGCTCTGCATCTCTGCGCCTCTGCGTTCAATCTATCCAATTGGCGATAGCCAATACAAAAAAAGAATCTCCGCTTTTAAAAAAGAACTACACAATATGAAGTTAGAAGAATTTATAGAAATAGAAATCAAAGATAATATAGCCATCTGTTGGCTAGACAATAAGCGAGAAACTATGAATGTAGTTTCGCCAGAGGTCATTCAATTATTTGAGGTATTAGGTCCAAAGCTACAAGAAGATGATCGGATAAAAGCGGTCATATTTATCAGTCGAAAACCAGACTTCATGGCAGGGGCAGACATCAAATCTTTTGCCATAGAAAAGGAAGGAGATTTTAGACCTTTCCAAGCAAAAGGCCATGAAGCCTTAGCAAAGATTGAAAATTCTAAAAAACCTTTTGTAGCAGCAATACATGGTGCCTGTGTAGGATTAGGGACGGAGTTATCTTTAGCTTGTCACGGGCGAATTGCCACTAATTCCCCAAAGACAAAGATGGGTTTGCCAGAGGTGCAATTGGGCCTTTTACCTGGAGGTGGAGGCACTCAACGTTTGCCTCGATTGATAGGGATTCAGAAAGCATTAGATATGATGCTAACAGGCAAACAGATAGACGCAAGGCGGGCTAAGAAATGGGGTTTGGTAGATGAATTAACCGATGAAGGTAAACTCTTACAAGCGGCGATGATGATGGCAAAAGGATTATTAGAAAAGCCAATCGGTCGTAAATCAAAATTGACCTTTCAAGAAAAAGTATTAGAAAGTGGTTTGGGTAGAGGTATCCTTTTTAGCCAAGCTAGGAAGATGGCATTGAAACAATCGCAAGGAAATTATCCTGCTATTCCAGCCATTATTGATTGTGTGGAAACAGGTTACAAAAAAGGAATTAAAGCAGGCTATGAAAAAGAACTAGAAGGATTTGAACGACTGATGCTCACACCTGAAAGTGCCGCCTTACGATCCGTGTTTTTTGGAATGACTGATAACAAAAAGAATCCTTATGAAGGAACGAAACCACTAACATCCTTAGGCATGATAGGTGCTGGATTTATGGGGGCAGGTATTGCAGAGGTGAGCGCGACTAAAGGCATCAACGTATTGCTAAAAGACATCAAGCAAGAAATGTTGACGAATGCCTATCAACAAATATGGAAAGGTATTTCAAAAAAACGAAAATATAAGGCCATTACTAAAGTCCAATCAGAGCAACAAATAGGGAATGTTACCGCTCAGTTAACTTATGATAATTTTGAAAAAGTAGATATTGTTATTGAAGCGGTATTAGAAAAGATGTCGCTCAAAAAACAAATTATTAATGATATAGAGACGCATTGTAAAGAGGACGTTATTATTGCTACGAATACCTCTTCCTTATCCGTTACAGAAATGGCGCAACATGCCAAAAAGCCCGATCATGTAATTGGGATGCACTACTTTTCACCAGTTCCCAAAATGCCCTTATTAGAAATTGTAAAAACAGAGCATACGGCGGATTGGGTTATTGCATCTTGTTATGATTTAGGGATCAAACAAGGCAAGACTTGCATTGTGGTCAAGGACGGCCCAGGCTTTTATGTCAACCGTATATTAGCACCTTATACGAATGAATGTTTGCTGATGCTAGACGAAGGGTTGGCGATTGATGCAGTCGATAAAGCTTTAAAAAAGAAGGGTTTTCCAGTAGGACCTATATCCTTGTTAGATGAAGTCGGTTTGGATATTGCGGCACATGTCACCGAGAGTTCCAAAAAGATTGTAGCCAATCGTAAAGGCTTTGAAGTATGCGAAGCGGTAGTCAAAATGAATGCAGATGGTAGAAAGGGCCGAAAAAACAATAAAGGCTTTTTTAAATACGATGAAAAGGGTAAAAAACAAGGTATAGACTCTGCTGCTTATGAATATTTCAAAGGAAGTGGAAAGAAGACTTTAGCCACAGCAGAAATACAAGATAGAGCAGTCTTACTGATGCTCAATGAGGCTGTTTTATGTTTAGAGGAAGGAATTATTGATAATCCGACAGATGGAGATTTAGGGGCGGTCTTCGGAATTGGCTTTTTACCCTTTACAGGTGGACCATTTAGAGCGATTGATACTTGGGGCATAAAAAATATTGTGAATCGGATGGAGGAACTACGAGGACAATATGGAGATCGCTTTGCGCCTGCGGCTACTTTAGTTCGAATGGCAGAAACAGGAGAACGATTTCATTCTTAATATATGCGTAAGCCTGTTCAATAAATTATCAAGAGAGGTATCATTTATGAAGGCAAAGCCTTCTTGATAGTAAACACAAGACACAGCCTTGCGCTAGCGATATGTTGACAGGCTGGCGCAAGGCTGTGCCTTGTGCCTTTTTGCAAGTCTCTCCTCTCTCAGTGAAACGGTCTCTATTCTCTGTTCTTAAAATAAATAAAGGGGCAAACATTGCTGTTTGACCCCTCTACCTTTTATTTACCCCCCAATAAATAAAATGTTCTGCAATATACCCGAATACAATATTCTAGATGTACCCGATTTATGGTTTGTGTGACGGTTGAGCTACCACCTCATGGAGTAATATTAAGTTATATTTATTAAAAAAAATTCCTTTAAATACTGACTGTCTAGATTAAAACTTGTTAAGTTATTTTTAAAGGTCGTTGATATAAAAAAAAATTAGAGAGAATCGTGACAAAAGGGTGGGATAAATTTTGGGGTAATAAACATACTCTTAATTCTGAATGGAGAATTGTGAACCTGGCTATTTACAGTTCTAAAAACATTGGAGAGTGGTCGCTTAGTTTATCTTCTCTAGCGGAATGAATATAATCACATTGCTTTATTAGCGGGATTAGCTCCTCACTAGCATAAATATGGTCATAACGGTAGCCATTTCCTTGGTGAC
>CAKZUM010000719.1 GCA_937921525.1 uncultured Saprospiraceae bacterium | reverse complement strand
ATTGCTTTGAAAGAGGATAGTTGATTGTACGTCCCTGTATAATTTTCAGTCACCCCATTCAATTGGTAGGTTGCTCCAATCTCACTTCCAGTAACAAACAAATCAAAATATACCATATCATTTTCACATTGAATATTTACTACATTCGTTCCTAGTATATTACAAGTTTTACAAGGACTATTATCTGTAATATGTAGCGCAGGAGTATTTTGGGAATAGGCGCAAAAATCTCCATTACTGAAACTTGCACTTAGAGTAAATTCCTTTCCATCAGCAGGAAGATGTACATTTTGGAAAGTATGACTAGTCTCACTATCTAAATATTCTACAATGACAGACTTTTGTGTAGCACCTCCTAATTGAAGCACGCCGTCCCTTGGTGGATTTTCAAAGTGAACCGTCAAATTAGCTAAGAAATTATCATCACTGTACTTATATCTGGTACCATTATCAGAACATCTGTTGATATTTTCTATGGAAATAAATAGTAGCGTACATGCTTGATTCGTTTCTTGGTTATCAGAAATAGGATCTTTATCTGTATCACCAGTATCAACTGGCGTATCTGGATCAGGTATGGGTTCCGTTGGATCAGTTTGCTCACATGTAGTTGGTGCCAGTCCTCCATCTTTTAGCACATAGTAACAAGCTTTTTGACCTTCATAAGTTACTAGAAAATTAATCGCACGACCATCTGAATTTATTACTTGATCCTTAATCAAAAGAATTTTATCAGTACTATTAATAGGAATTTCAAATTGAAAATTCAAATCACCACTAAAATTAATCGCTCTATTGGAAGGTGCGTAATCAAAGTAAAGTGTTATATCTATTAAGGATTGGGTACTGGTCGGTGTACAAGCACGGACATTGCTAACCAGAATATTGTTTATTTCAGGAGCGTTACAATCACAGAAGGGATTGGAAGGTTCGTAAGTTAATTCTGGACAATTAGTACAATTTAAATTTTCATCTATCAGTCCATTTCCATCATTATCTATTCCATCACAGATCTCTTGAGAGATAGGCGTTTCTACTGGTATATCATTCCCACAATTAGGAATTGTAATACATGAACAAGTGGACTCCTCTAATACCTCACAAATACTTGGACAACTTGGTAATGGCTTAGGATCGCAACTACAAGTCGCCATGTTATAAATCTCACAATTTGGGTCACAAACTGGAGCTGCAATTGGATCACAGCTACAAGTCGATGCGTTATACACCTCACACGTTGGATTACAGACTGGCGTTGGTATTGGATCACAACCACAGGTCGATGCATTATAGACCTCACAGGTCGGATCACAGACTGGCGCCACTATCGGATCACAGCTACAAGTCGATGCGTTATACACCTCACACGTTGGATTACAGACTGGCGTTGGTATTGGATCACAACCACAGGTTGCTGCATTATAGACCTCACAAGTTGGATTACAGACTGGCGTTGGTATCGGATCACAACTACAAGTCGATGCATTGTACACCTCACAAGTTGGATTACAGACTGGCGTTGGTATCGGATCACAGCTACAAGTCGATGCGTTATACACCTCACAGGTTGGATTACAAACTGGCGTTGGTGTCGGATCACAACCACAGGTTGCTGCATTATACACCTCACAGGTTGGATTACAAACTGGCGTTGGTATCGGATCACAACTACAAGTCGATGCGTTGTACACCTCACAGGTTGGATTACAGACTGGCGTTGATACATCCTCACAAGCACAGATTGTAGGATTCCATTGCTGACAAGAGCCACAATTTAAAGGATCACATGAATCACCACATTGCACGAATAACTCCATAGAATAATCAAACGCTGCATCAATCCCTCTAAGGGTTAAAGTGCTATTAAAGCGAACATCCTGATACACTTCATTATTGGGGTCCTCTATATTCCCGTACAAAACATCTCCTAAACATCCTTGACCACCCCAAAGTGCTAAAAAAGTTCTAAAAGAAGGCGCACCATTAGAGGAACGTACCTTAATATATCTAATAAATCCATCCTCAGGTAGATTGTAGGAAAAATAGTCCGCCACATCAACAGCACCAGCTATTTGTTCTCCAGAAACACTTCCGTTAATAATATTTGAGCCACAAGACAAATCTATTTGTCTAAGATTAACACAATCATTGGAAAAATCTTCGGTCTCAAAAAATTGAGTTTGTCCTTTCATACTCAGGGTAAAAAAAGAACAAATCATCAATACAAAGATGGATAAGAATGTCTTATTCATAGTAACTATAATATATACGAATGAACTAAAATTGATTTAGTAATCGATAGGAATTAGGCTTAATTCTGAATGGAGAATTGTGAACCCGCCTGCCTGATGCCACGAACGGGCTAGTTGAGAATGCCTATCAAACGTTGACAATCAAGACTCAATTTTCGCCATACAAACAAAAAAAGGAATAAGTACTATTAATCACGACAGAAGGATGGGGGAAATGAAAGGGGGCATAATTCGGGAGATACCCTATGTTTTAGAAAAATAGAATTACTCTGTAGGAGTTGTTAAATAAATGGGTATAAGGAAAAAATATAATACAATGGAAGGGAAGTGAATTTGATTACAATATACTCATCTTTTAACTCATCTCTAAATATGTAGAAGCACCAAAATTCATATCGCTCTTAAAATACCCCATTATTGGTAGTAATAACAGGGTTCTTGCAAAAATTAAAATCAAAGCCATACTAGTAGAGGTCACTTTATAAAACAAAATATGTTTTCAATTAGTTGAATTTTAAAACTTTTTGTTTTAATTTTGTTTTAACTTATCTAAGTTGTTTGTTTTGAATGATTTAGAAAAGAAACATCAAGAAAGATCACACTACTGGACATTGTTTAGAACAGAGAGCAGAGAAGAGAGAGTAGAGACGTATTTCGATTAGAAAACAACGAAATTTCGTCATTTTTTAAACGAAATCTGTCTCTACTCTCTGCTCTCTATTCTCTGCTCTTTAA
>CAKZUM010000718.1 GCA_937921525.1 uncultured Saprospiraceae bacterium | reverse complement strand
AAATTTCGTTGTTTTTTAAACGGAATCTGTCTCTATTCTCTGCTCTCGGTTCTCTGCTCTTCAAAATGTCCAGTAGTGTAATATCATACATCAAAAATCATATATCCATCACGCTTTGAATTAGATAGATGTATGATGTATGATATAAGATTTTTGATTTATGATTTTAACGCCACTTCCAAAATTGTGGAATATCAATGAGTTTATTCAGGATCACGGTTTGATCTTGAACTTGATTCTTGAACTTAATAAGTGTCAGCTATTGCTTTCCCTCTCTTCTTTAATAAAGTACATGAAAATAACAATAATGGACACCACCCTACGGGATGGCGAACAAACATCTGGAGTCTCTTTTACAGCAGGCGAAAAACTACAGGTCGCTAAATTACTCTTAGAGGAATTAAAAGTAGATCGGATTGAAATCGCCTCTGCTAGAGTATCAGAAGGAGAAAGAGAAGGCGCAAAAAAAATAATGGCTTGGGCTAAAGAAGAGGGGCATCTAGAAAAAATAGAAGTACTAGGTTTTGTTGACAACAATCAATCATTAGAATGGATTCAAGATGTGGGGGGGCAGGTGATTAACTTGTTATGTAAAGGCTCTTTAAAACATTGTGCCAAGCAACTCAGAAAGACACCAGAAGAACATATTGCAGATGTGAAAAAGGTAGTTAAGCAAGCCAAGAAAATGGGTATTTCTGTCAATGTCTATTTGGAGGATTGGTCTAATGGCATGCGCAATTCCCCTGAATATGTCTATCAAATTATTGAAGGTTTAAGTAAAACAGGCATTAAACGTTTTATGTTGCCTGATACACTAGGGATTCTAAATCCAAATGAATGTGCCACCTTCTGCAAGGATATGTTGGAACGTTTTCCCAAGTTGACCTTCGATTTTCATGCTCATAATGATTATGATTTAGCAACGGCTAATGTCTTTTCCGCAATTCAAGCGGGTATCTCCTCTATACATACGACGCTAAACGGACTTGGTGAACGGGCAGGGAATGTTCCATTATCAAGTGTGGTGGGTTTAGTAAACGACCACTTACCTAAGTGCAAATTAAAAATAGACGAAAAGAAAATATATCAAATAAGTAAAATCGCAGAATCTTTTTCTGGTGTCCGAATTCCAGAAAACAAGCCATTAATTGGAGAGTTTGTCTTCACCCAAACTAGTGGCATCCATGCGGACGGAGATAATAAAGACAACCTTTATCACAACCAATTAAAACCAGAACGATTTAACAGAAAACATTCCTATGCATTAGGAAAACTAGCAGGTAAAGCATCTATTAAAAAGAATTTGGAGGAAATGGGTATTGAACTAGATGTTCCTTCTATGAAGAAGTTGACTAAAAAAATTAATGAATTAGGAGATAGAAAAGAGAAAGTGACGAAGGAAGATTTGCCTTACATTATTGCAGATGTCTTAAAAAGTGAGCAGATCAAACAACGTATAAAAATTAAAAATTACGCTTTATCTGTCGCTAATGGATTAAGATCAACAGCTACCCTCAGTATACAAATTGACAATAAAGGATATGAAGAAACAGCGTCTGGAGATGGACAATACGATGCATTTATGAATGCACTGTGGCGTATCTATGATCGCTTGGAAAAACCCTATCCTGTATTGAGAGATTATAATGTAACGATTCCACCAGGCGGTAGAACGGATGCACTTTGTAATACAACGATCACCTGGAATTTTAAAGGCAAGCAATTTAAAACGAATGGCCTAGACTCTGATCAAGCTATCGCTGCTATCAAAGCAACTATAAAAATGCTGAATGTTATTGAGAACGGTATGTAATGCTTGAGAGAAAGAATTGAACACGGAGGAACGGAGTACACTGAGAAAACTTCATTTAACGCTGTGCGCTCCGTGCCTCTGTGTTCAATATTTTTCAACATCTAAATTTGATAAGATTCTAAAAACCTCCAAACCTTCCTACCCGACTTCATTATCCGTATCTGCCTCCGCAGTCAGTTCTTTTTCCAACTCCTCCATCATAATATAATCCGTCGATTCTTGTAGTGTAGGAATAATAGTCAAGACTGTATCTAACCTAGAAATTTCGATTAATTTTTTCACAGAAGGGTGATCTACCCCTGTAATAATAAAGCTACCAAAGTCTTTCCATAGCCTATTAGCTGTCAATATGGCACTTAATCCAGAAGAATCGACAAATTTGACACCTGATAGGTCAAGCACTAAATTCTTCACCCCTTCGTTTCTAAATATAATAAATTCGGACTTTATCACGGGTGCTAAAAGGGAATCTAACTTCAATTCATCCAAGGTAAAGACGGAATAATGTTCTCGTTTGTCTACACTGTATTTCATAATATTTTAATTTTTAAGAAGCTAAGGAATGATGAATTAATAAATTGCGTTTTTATGCGCCGTTATTTTTTCTTTCTACAAGGCGAAAAACGCAGGGATAGCCTAGCTATCACGAGGCTTTTCAACGAAGTAGAAAGGAAAAATAACAAGTAGAAAAATGTAAGTTTATTATTTCACCATTCCTAAGTACTTGTTAGTTGGCTGTGTCATTTAGAGAAAAAACAAAACGAACGAATGTAGCTTTTTTTAGTCTACAAACATTGCACAAAATACCAATATTAAAATAGATTCAGAATTTTTAACAAAAATATTCTATGCAATTCTTATTTTAAATAAAATAACATATCCATAACTGACAAAATGTACCCTAAACTACAAGGTTTCAATAGTGGCATTATTTTTTCAGCTATTTCTATAATTTCAAGTCCAAAAAGTCGGCTTGATTACATTTGTAGGATTGTAAAATAAGAATCATTTTATATTTGTCCTACGATCATTAATTATGAACTTGTTTAAAAATGTATAACTGGATTATTTGCAAGTCATTGATTGTTAATGACTTCGCCTTTTTTATTTCCCGTAGCTAAGGCTACGAAAAATAAAAAAGACTGTGTCCTAACAATCAAGCACTTACAACTAATCTCAGTCT
>CAKZUM010000717.1 GCA_937921525.1 uncultured Saprospiraceae bacterium | reverse complement strand
GTTCAAGTAATCTGCTCTACTAAGATAAGCTCTATCTGTGATGGATCCCGTTAGCACTCCTTTGAATTCCTCAAATATTTTATAAGGTTCTTTAAATTTGAATGTTTGCTTATAGCGATTGTACCAAGCTTCAAAACGCTTGTAAGTAATTTCTTTTCCTTTTGGAATTCGGATGGTCTCTACAAATTCTTGAAAGGATAAAAAATCAATTTCTTGTTTGTCATTATCATAGCCATTTGCATAGTAGATGCGTTGCGCATTTTCTACCAAATAAGACGATAAAGAAATATAAGCTACTTGCCCCGTAAACTGCTTCATTTTTTCCAGCGTCAAAGCAGTCTTCCCACTTCCTGCCGAACCAATGATTACTAATGGAGTGGGTAAGTGATAAATATCATCTTGGTCGCCGTCAAAACAAATGACTTTATCTAATAAATGGAAAGTAGAACGTTTCTTATTGACATAGACAAGTGGCTGGGCTTCTTCCTCTGACACCTTGCTTACATCTTTCAACTTCGCCTCGTCAATCTTTGCCCCATTTAGAAATTTAGATTTTTCATAAGCATGGTGGTGAATGACTTCTAATAGTAATAAATAAGATTCTTCTTGATAAGTAGCGAATCGAAATAACAAGCGGTTTTCTTTATCTAACTTAGCTCTATAATAGCCGCCTGTATTAGGCATTTTTTTTACCTGTGCTGCTGCAAAATCTCCTGCTTCTAGATGTTGGCTTACTTTTTTAAATGTTTTTTTGACTTTGGAGATATTTAACTCGTTATAGTGTAGTAGTTTCATTTTTTCTTTTTGTAAAAAGTAATCAATTTTGATACGATAGAATTGACATTACAGCCTTCTTTCGCTGCCAACTCATTTAGCTTTTTAAAATTAGCCCTAGTTATCTTCTTGTCTAATATTTTCACACTTCCGTCATTCCAATTTAATACATTTCTACCATCCAAAATAAATATATCGGAATGATTTTTGGCAGCCCTTTTCTTTGCAATCTCCCAAGCTTCATTTATCTCTCTCTTACTATTCAAAAAGACTATACTTCTTATACTTCTTATTCTTAATAAATCATTATCCGTAACTATTCAGTACTACACGAAGAACCCTCCCCGACCCTCCCTTAAAAAGGGAGGGAGACATCTACGATGAAAAATTCGTTTTGGAAGCGAAATATTTTCATTTCAATGTCTCCCCCTCTTCTTAAGAGGGGGTCGGGGGGAGTTCTAGCTTATGCTGAATAGTTACCATTATCCTTTAATTTCTTTGTACCAGGGGGTAGTTTTAGTAATTCTTCTAGCATCTTATTTACTAGTCTTCTTCCTTTAGATCGTAAAGCCATTTTACAGATTTAGTGGATTTTTTATCAGATATTTTGACAAGATTATCAAAGTGATTGACACTAACCGTATATATTTTTACCACGGATTCACTGATTATAAAGTTTTACTTAACCTAATCCGTGAATCCGTGGTAAAAACTGTCAACAACTTTTTTGATTTGGATAAACTTGTCCAATAACTTAACAAACACTCCTTCATAATGAGATTATTAGTTCTTTTACTCGTATTGGGTACGTATATACACACTACCTCGGCACAAACTATTCCAACCACCAAGGTTTATGCTTTTAAAATGATACAAAAAGGAGAAAACTATCATTTTACGAATCCTCGCTACTTATCCGGGTTTAACCCAAATGGGTATAACAACCAGCCTCATTTTGTAGATGACCATACTTTATATATGACGACTCAATTTCCTGATGATCGTCAAACGGATATTTATAGTCTTGACTTGCTAAGTAAAAAATTGACAAGAGTGACAGCTACGGTAGAAGGGGAGTATTCTCCAATCGTAATGCCTGCTAGTAATACCTTCTCCGCAGTACGAGTAGAAGCAGATGGGGCAGGCACGCAACGCTTATGGAAATTTCCAATAGACCGCACTAATGATGGACAAGTTATTTTTGAAGATATAAAAGGGGTGGGCTATCATTATTGGTTGACTCCTGAAAAGGTTGCTTTATTTATTGTAGACCAGCCAAATAAGCTAATGATTGCTAACCAATCAACAGGGGCAGCAGTAGAATTATTGAACAATATAGGTCGAGGCTTTCAAAAAATTGGGAATGAAAAACTAGCCTTTATTCATAAGACAGCAGCAGATACTTGGTATATTAAAGAAATGGATAGCTATACGTATCGGTTTAAGAATATTATCGAGACCTTACCTGAGAGTGAAGATTTTATTTATTTGTCTGATGGTACTTTTTTAATGGGCAATGGCAGTAAGCTTTATAAATTCAATAAAGTTTTTGATACTGGCTGGAAAGAGGTAGCAGATTTTAAACACTACGGAATTACTAATATTACTCGATTGGCTGTTAGTAATAATGGTACAATAGCCATTGTTGACAAAGTAAATTAAATAGGATGGGGCTTTCAATTTTAGTAATTAGTGCCTTTGTTGTATTAGCCATTAGTATTCAATTATTTGCAAAACAAAAGAATTTTGCATTTTCTTTTTGGGTGATGGCAGCGGTGTCTGCTGCAATGTTTTATCCAGAATTCTTCACTCATGTAGGTAATTTTAATACTTCTGGTTTAATCGTGCCTTTATTGATGCTGATTATGTTTGGTATGGGTACGGCCATGAGTATTCAAGATTTTGTTCGGGTTATTAAAATGCCAAAAGGCGTATTGATTGGGGTGTTGTGTCAATTTACCATAATGCCATTGGTAGGTTTTACAATTGTAAAAATATTTGAATTTCCTCCAGAAATCGCAGCGGGCATTATACTCGTGGGATGCTCCCCAAGTGGCTTGGCTTCCAATGTAATGTCTTATATTGCCAATGCTAATTTGGCTTTGTCTTTAACACTTACGGCTGTGGCTACGCTACTCGCACCTATATTGACTCCTTTATTAATGAAGATATTAGCAGACCAATATGTGCCGATTGCATTTGTGCCGATGATGCAGAGTATCTTAAAGATAGTCATAGTGCCCGTTATTGCAGGCTTGTTATTTAATCACTTTTTCAAAGGAAAATTTCCGTGGATGGATAAAGCAATGCCGATTGTTTCGATGGTTGGGATAGCAGTAGTTATTACGGTAATAACAGCTGCAGGGAGAGATAGCCTAATAACGATAGGACTAGCATTAGTGTTAGCAGCACTCATTCACAATATATTAGGGTATGGATTAGGATATTGGCTATGCCGTTTGGTGAAAATGGACGAAGCCTCTTGCAGGACGATAGCTTTGGAAGTAGGGATGCAAAATAGCGGCTTGGCATCTGGCATTGCTCTAGAAATGGGAAAAGTAGCAACGATGGGCTTAGCTCCAGCTATATTTGGTCCATTGATGAACATAACTGGCTCTTCTTTGGCTACTTGGTGGCGTACTTCAAGTAGTACGTCTCAGCTTTAACTATAAAAATAAATTTTAATATGAAACAGATTTCTTTTAATAAATGCTGTCTAGTTAGCTTATCGTTTTTCTTCCTTATAGCTTGTGCGACAGATACCGACCAAGCGCAAAAGGCAGAAGCAAAAACAGATAGTGCATCTGCTCCCAAAGTTACGGGAGCTAATATTGATAAGGCGATCACCTTGCCTGCTAACTTTGTGGCACAAACGGTGGTAGAAAAGACAGGAAGAGCTAGACAAATGGCAGTGAATGCCAATGGAGATATTTATGTACAATTAGCTAAGACTAAAGCTGGAAAAGGTATAGTAGCACTAAGAGATACCGATGGAGATATAACAGCGGATGAGGTAGCATACTTTGGCGACCATAGTGGCACAGGGATGGCGATATATGATGGGCATCTGTATAGCTCTTCTGGATCAGAAGTTTTTCGATACCCTTTAGATGGCACTTCACTAGTGCCTAATGAAGACAATAAAGTATTGATAGCGGGAGGTTTTCCTAAACAACAACAGCATGATGCGAAGTCTATGACTTTTGATAGTGAAGGCCATATGTATGTGAATGTAGGCGCGCCTTCTAATGCCTGTATGGTGGAGGCACGTACAAAAGGCTCTCCGGGCGAAGATCCTTGTGCGCAATTAGAATGGCAAGCGGGTATTTGGCAATTTGATGCAAAACGGCCTGCGCAAACACAGAAAAAAGATGGCGTCCGCTACGCAACTGGGATTCGGAATGGAATGGCATTGGATTGGAATTTTGCTACAAATAGTCTATATGTTGTTCAACATGGGCGAGACCAGTTTCATTCTTTTTTTCCAGAATTGTTCGACAAAAAGGATAGTGCAGAGTTCCCTTCAGAAGAATTTTTCCAAATAAGTAAAGGAGATGATTGTGGCTGGCCTTATTGCTACTATGATTGGCAAGAAAATAAAAAACTATTAAACCCAGAATATGGAGGAGATCGACAAAAAATAGGTCGTTGTGCGAATAAAAAGCAACCTATTGTAGGGTTTCCTGGCCATTTGGCACCCAATGATTTATTATTTTATACAGGCGATCAATTTCCTGAACGCTATAAAAATGGGGCATTTATTGCATTTCATGGCTCGTGGAATCGCTCACCAGAGCAAAAAGGCTATTTTGTAGTGTTTGTTCCATTTAAAGATGGACAACCGTATGGAGACTGGGAGATATTTGCAGAAGGTTTTGCAGGAGAAGGAGTGATAAAAGTATCGAAAGATGCCAAACATAGACCAATGGGCTTGGCGATAGGACCAGATGGATCTTTATATGTATCAGACTCTACAGAAGGTAAGATATGGAAGGTGAGTTATACTGGTTAATTAGAAAAAGATCAATTAATTCCATGTTTTTATTGGAATACACACCATAATACCTAAAAAAGCATCTATTTATATTATAAATAACAAGATTTTTTTCATAAAATTGACTTCCTTTTTTACATTTGCAGTCAAACAAGTTATTATCTTATAAATAGATAATGACAATTACCTAGAACAAAACAGAAATTTTTCCAACAATGAGATTAGCAATTAACCTTATATTATTATTGATCGTAGCAGGTCTGATTTATTTACTAGTACAAAGTATTAGTGAACCAATTGCTTTTAAAGCGGAGAAAGATAAGCGAGAAAATGCGGTTATAGACAAGTTGATGCAAGTAAGACAAGCGCAGGAAATTTATAGAAGTATTCACGATGGTGCCTTTGCTGGTTCTTGGGAAGATTTAAAAAGTACACTAAAAACAGGTCAGATTCCATATGTAAGTGTAATTGGTGATCCAGATGATCCGAACTTTACAGGTGAGATTACGTATGATACAACATTCATACAAGCGAGAGACTCTGTTAGATCTCTTGGTTGGAATGTGGATTCATTACAATATGTCCCTTATGGTGATGGAAAATCTTTTGAAATAAAAGCAGATACACTTTCTTACCAAAAGACATTGGTAAATGTTGTAGAAGTAGGAACTAGCCGTACCGCTTTTATGGGTAAATACGGAGATGCTGCATTTCGTAGATATGACTCATCTTACAATCCAAATAGTTTCATCAAGTTTGGGGACATGAACAAACCAAACCTTTCAGGCAATTGGGAACGATAAATACCGAGATTCTTAAATCTTCTTTTTCTAAAAATAATGTCAATCAATATAAACTGTCCATTCTGTTCGGAATGGACAGTTTGTCGTATTACATTAGTGATGCTAAAGAATTATTAGTATTAAAGAAGATTGATTTTGATAGATCTAATAGGCATACCACATTAGCACAACATTTAGATAATATTTGGCTTGAAGAGTCTACCTTATCTCTTTCTTATAGTAAGGTGCAGGTTGCTTTTGCAGGACCTCATTATACGATTGTTCCAAGTCGTTTGTATAGTGAACCAGATAAAGCACAATATTTACTTCCTTTAAAAACACCAGCTACAGTATCAGAGAACATTTTTGCAGATATAGTTCCCTCAGTTGATTCTCAGTTGGTTTATTCCCTTCCTACAGATGTTGTTGCATTTTTTAAAACCACTTATAATGGTAAAGCGCAGCTATATCATGCTTTTTCTTCCCTTATAGAAATCTATAGTAAGAAAGCGGGGGCAGGGAAAGAAGTATTTCTTAATATTAGGAATCACACGGTTGATGCCTTCTTTTTTGATAATAAGGAATTGATTTTTTCTAACCAATTTACTTTTCAATCGGATAAAGATTTTCTATACTATATCTTGCTGATTTTTGATAAATTTCAATTAAATCAAATGGAGGTCCCAGTAAATATTTCAGGGACTTTATCTCCAGATTCTACAATCTACAGTCAGCTATATAAATATATTCAATACCTTTATTTTATAGATTTGCCAACCTCTTTTAGCCAGGATACAGATTTGCAGCAACATCCGGGACATCTATTTTTTGATGTACTACATACGGCTTAAAAGAAGTCAGAACGTTCCGCAATACTTCGGAACTATCAGAAGTCAGATGTCAGACCCGCCCGACTGTATTCAGGCGGGCGGGTTTGACGTTGACAACATGATTCTTTACAGGCATTCTGAATTCTCCATTCTCCTTTCAAAATTAGCCTACTTCAATGATATTATTCTATACAACGGAGATCAAGGACAATCATGCAGTCCTAAATCAGGAAGAAACTAGGCACTGTACTCAGGTCCTTAGAAAGCAAATAGGCGATAATATTCATTTGGTGGATGGACAAGGAAATTTTTATGAAGCACGTATTGTTGAAATAAGTAAGAAGGCTTGCCTAGCAGAAATTATAGAAACCATTGCGAATTTTGATAGCCGAAATTTTTACCTACACATAGCCATTGCCCCTACCAAAAATATGGATCGTTTGGAATGGTTTGTAGAGAAAGCTACTGAAATAGGTATTGACGAAATTACGCCCATTCTTTGCCAACGCTCTGAGCGAAAGAAATTGAGAGTGGATCGTTTAGAGAAAAAAGCCCTCTCTGCAATGAAGCAATCCCTGAAAGCCACCTTACCTATTATTCATAAATTAACGCCTTTCAAAGAGGCTATTCAGCAATCTCCAGATATTTCTCTACGTTTGATGGCCCAAGGCGGTCAAAAGAATAGTTTGAAAGACAACTATACTCCTAATACAGCCGTTTATATTTTGATCGGTCCCGAAGGAGATTTCACCGACACTGAAAAAGAATTAGCATTGGCGAATGGTTTTCATGGTGTACATATGGGAAATAGTCGATTGCGGACAGAAACAGCTGGACTGGTTGCTTGTCATACCATCAATTTATTGAACGATGGTTAGTCATAACCTTTAAGGAATGAAAAAACAATAACTACTACAGTTTATTATTCTTTCATTCTTAAAATAGGTTGAGGCATACAATTTGCCACTATTAAGTTCTACGAAAAGGTGTCAGCTATTTTTAAAATATCTGCCACCAATAATTCGTCTTTAATGACAAATCCTGTTGAATTTTAAGATCGTCGAGGTTTGTAACCTCGATGCAGTATGATAATCGTATGGCATCGAGGTTACAAACCTCGACGATCTGATCAACATAAAGGGATTTATCAACAGATAAATTTTCAAGCATATGAAATATATATTTTCTGCTATAGCACTTTCTTTATTGTTCAATTTTACAATTGAAGATAATAAATCCTTACAATTGGCTCTATTAAAATATAATGGAGGAGGGGATTGGTATGCTAATCCAACAGCCTTACCGAATTTAGCCATCTTTTGTAATCAAAACTTAGGAACTAATTTTGATTCCGATTATGCGACAGTAGATGTGGGCAGCGCAGAAATTTTCAACTACCCATTCATTCACATGACAGGGCATGGTAATGTGGTGTTTTCTGATACAGAAGCAGAAAATCTAAGAAATTATCTGATAGCAGGCGGTTTCCTTCACATTGACGATAATTATGGAATGGATCCATATGTGCGAGCAGCTATGAAAAAAGTTTTTCCTGAACAAGAGTTTACGGAACTACCTTTCGAGCATGAAATATACCGCCAGAATTTTACTTTCAAAAATGGCTTACCCAAAATACATAAGCACGATGATAAACCAGCGCAAGGATTTGGTATCAGACATGAAGGACGCTTGGTGGCATATTACACCTATGAAACGGATTTAGGTGATGGCTGGGAAGATCAAGAGGTGCATAAAGACCCAGAGGATTTGCGTCAACGCTCTCTACAGATGGGCGCTAATATTGTACAATTCGCCTTTCAACAATAACTCCAGTACCACAGAATTTATTCTGTAACCTAGTACCACAGAATTTATTCTGTGTTAATTACAGAATCACAGAATAAATTCTGTGGTACGATACAGAATAAATTCTGTGTTACAGCAATACATCCCATGTTCGTAAACGCCATACAGACTTCCAGAAACTCCATCTTTCCAATCATCCAAACCATTTCAAAAAATGGTCACTACGTCAATAGAAATGTAGCTGGTACAGGATTCTTCATAGATGATAAAGGGCACTTTGTAACCGCATTACATGTAGTTGCACAGATCGGACATCCAGATTTTAGTTTTGGTTCTTTAGGCAATGTACCCTATGCAAAATTCAATGGCATTCAACCAGAGGAAATTATAGAAGTAGGAAGAATCCCTAAAATGGATTTATTTATAGGTCGATTGAACACTACTAAATTGAAGCCCTTAAAAGTAGTAGCGACCAATCCACCAGAAGGAAGATCTATAGTGATGGGCGGTTATCCCTTTCCGAATATTACCAAATTAGCATCAGGTGGACTCAATTTTTATACCGTTCGGCAGTATTGGCAATCCACTATGATTATGGATTATTTATTGTTATCTCATTTTAATAAAGCCTTGCCTTACAATGGATTTTTAGTAGATAAACGAGCGATTCCAGGCATGAGTGGCGGGCCTGCCTTAGATGTGAATGGGCAAGTGGTTGGAATGTGTACGGCACAGATTACGAGAGCTGCAAAGGATAGAGTACCTAATATCAATGGTGTTTGTTTAGATGCCAAAAGTTTGTATGCAGGGATTCAGACAATCTTAAGTAAGACGGGTAATTTGATTACGGTTTAGTAATGGGTGGTAGATTTGGGAATAGCTTGATAGTAGGTTCATACGATCTTAAGCAAGGCAGGTAATTTGATTTCTGCATAGTAGTCACAGTGGCACCATCAAAAATCTTATTAATCTTTAAATCTTATAAATCCTAATCCAGACAGTGGTGGATTTTTCGAAAACTTACTTTTGAACCTGCTTCCAAGGAACGCAAGTAGACTTGTGCTTGACCTTGAACTTTCTCTTGTTTTTTAAAGTCCCTACTTAAGCTCCGTATACTTATCAATATAGTACTGATCCAATTCTTTAGAATCTTTATAGTGTACCCGCATAGCGGCTAACTTTTCTTTCAATTCCTTTACGACCTCCGCATAAGCAGGATCATCATAGACATTCAATAATTCATGCTCATCTTTTTTACGATCATACAATTCCCATTCGTCTACATCATAGTAGAAATGGACTAGTTTATATTCCTCTGTCACGATCGCATAATGTCGCTTGACCATATGGACAGAAGGATATTCGTAATAATGATAATAAACTGCTTCTCTAAATCCTTCCGTCTCTCCTTTAAATAAAGGAATCAAACTTTCCCCTTGCATATCTGAGGGGATAGGAATATCCGCAGCATCTAAAAAGGTTTGGGCAAAATCTAAATTTTGCACCATCTGTGTATTAACCGATTGCTCTTTTATGACCCCAGGCCAACGCACTAACAAAGGTGTTTTAAAAGACTCATTATAAATGAAACGCTTGTCAAACCAACCATGTTCTCCTAAATAAAAACCTTGATCGGAAGTATATACCACAATCGTATTGTCTTCTAAATTATTCTCTTTAAGATAATCCAATACCTCCCCA
>CAKZUM010000716.1 GCA_937921525.1 uncultured Saprospiraceae bacterium | reverse complement strand
GCAGCATCCTTCCAAGTATACGATGCTATATCTTCAATCTGAGCATTTTGTTTCAATAATAAATCCATCCATTCTGGATTGTTTATTAAGGATTTCAATCTTACCACTAAATCTTCCATATTGTCAAATAAGTAACCGTTTAAGCCATTTTGAATATGGTAAATAGTATTCCCTCCTTTAATAGCCAGAATAGGTAATTTCCATACTACTCCTTCTTGTAGCGTCATTCCATAGGTTTCAAAAAAAGAAGTGGCGATTAATAAATTAGCATTTTTATATTTCTTTTGTATTGCTTTAGGAGATAGTGGGCCAAGGAATCGACAATAACTTTTGAGCGATGTATCCTTTACGAGTCGTAGACAAGTATTTGCATAATCTTTTTCCATCGTCAAATCTCCTGCAATTTCAAGGGAAAAATCTTTAGGTTCAATTAACTGTTGCGCTAGTATTTTTATAAAAGGAAGAACACCTTTTCGTTCTATCACATTCGCTGCTAAAAATGCTTTAATCGGCTTGGATTTTCTTAAGGGAATACGCTTTGGAATGAATGATATTGCAGGAGGGATCACTAGGATAGGCTTTCTCATTCTGTGTCTTCGCAGATAGTTAGCGGTGTACTCACTAGTAACAATAAATCTATCATACGGAAGTAATAGGGGTTTTTCTTTTTCTATAAACCATTCTTTACTAGAGTGACCTTTGGGTGGATATAAACTCTCTAAATGATGGACTAACAAATGAAATTTTTGACCTTCCTTTTTTAATGCCAAGAGGTCTTTCATTTCTTCTAAATAAAGGGTATCTACTATAAAAAGTCCTTTTTCTATGTTTTTATACTGTTCAGAAAATTCTTCAAAAGTCCATTGATGAATAGTCCTTGCGCTATGTTGCTTCATAGCATCTACCAACTCCTGATTATACAAGTTACCCCCAGAAATAAATTGAGTAAAATCAGGAATAATAAAATGTATATTTTTCAGTTCAGACACTCGTGTTTGTTTAGTAAATGTTTAGAAAAAAGGTAGTACCTAAACACATAGGCATATAGTGGCGAAGCCACAAACTTGTTTTGAACCACAAAAGAAACAAAAGGCACAAAAAGATAGCAGAATAACCTATACCTTCCCTTTATAGGAAGCCCAAGCCACATGAGATTCCCCCAGTGTAATTTTCAAATTACCTTTAAAGTAAGTATTTACTTCTTTAGCAATTTCTTGATGTATATAGAAAGCAAGATACTCTGTCGTAGTAAGGACACCTTTAAACTGTGGCAACTCATCTAAATTTTGATAACTCAATGGCTGTAATACTTTTTTCAAGACAGTCATCGCTTTGTCTATATCAATGACAATGTTATCTTTATCTAATTTTTTAGATTGAAATTGAGCATCTACTACATAGGTTGCTCCATGTAAATTCTGTGCAGGTCCAAAGGCAGGACTTTTTAGAGAATGGGCAATCATAATGTGTTGTCTTATTTTTACGGTGTACATTGTATTATATTTAAAAAGTGGGATAAAAATTCGTAAAGTAAGCTATTCAACAGAATCAAACAAATAATAAAAAGTGCCATCATCCGATCATATACCTCCCTCTTTCTTCATCATTGGAGAAAGAAAATGTGGAACTTCTTCCCTTTACAGATATTTAGTACAACATCCAAACGTATTACCTTGTTGTTTAAAAGAGCCTAATTTCTTTGGGAAGGGAGAAAAATATGTAGCAAAAAACATAGCGCAATATTGGTCCTTTTTTCCCAAAAAAGATGCTACGACAGATCGTTCTTTTATATGGCCAGAATTAAATCAGGAAGGCATCTTATATGAAGAAAAAATAACCGTTCCGAGATTATCCAATCAAACCTATATCACGGGAGAGGCCAGCGCAAATACCTTCTATGACGTAGCCCCAACATTGGTAAAAAAATACTTACCCGATATAAGATTAATTTTACTCCTGAGGAATCCTGTTGATCGAGCATTTTCTCATCATCGGATGTACCAACGATTCCAAGAAGAAGGCAGAGATTTAGGCTTTAAAGTAAATAGTTTTGAAGAAGATATTCTAGCAGAAATAAAACTAATTCAAAAAGGAGGCAAAGGAAACTATTTAAGTCCAGGCATTTATTTATCTACATTAAAAAAATGGCAGGCTGTATTTGGTAAATCAGCTATGAAAATATATTTTACCGAAGATTTAAAAAATCCTATCAAAGCACAAAAAATATTAGAGGACTTACAACTTTTTCTAAACCTACCAGATTATAACTATGGAAATTATTTAAACAAAAGGTTTAACAAAGCTCCATCAGCTTCTTTTTCACCAACTTTGAGGTCAAAATTAGCTGCTTTTTATAATCCCTATAATGAAGCTCTTTTTTCTTATCTTGGAGAAAGTAGACATTGGGTTTAAAAGTACAATTATTGTATCAAAACTATGACGAAAACTATCCGACAAAAACTAGGTATTCTGCGTTCTGTAGCAATGTATTATTGGAAACCATTCAATAAAAAACGCTTAACAAATTTTTATAAGGCCTTTGTAAAAGAAGGAGATCTATGCTTTGATATAGGCGCACATTTAGGGAATCGAACTAATGCTTGGACCGCCTTAGGTGCTAAAGTGATAGCAGTAGAACCACAGCCACAATGTATGCGATATCTGAAACAAAAGTTCAGTAATAATTCTAATGTTGTTTTATTACAAAAAGCAGTTAGCAATCAACCTGGTCAAGCTTCTTTTCACGTCAGTGAATTAACGCCTACCATTAGTACCATGGCTGCTAAAGATTGGCGAGATACAATGGCTGATAATACCTCCTTTAAGGTTACTTGGGACGAAACTATACAAGTAGAAGTGCTTACACTAGATCAGCTAATCTCGAATTACGGTGTGCCTGATTTTTGTAAAATAGACGTGGAAGATTTTGAAATGCAAGTACTTCAAGGTTTGAGCAAAGCCATTCCATCCTTGTCGATAGAATACTATACCCCTACTCTATTTAGAGTTTTTGAATGTATGGATTTGTTGGATAAATTAGGCGATTATGAATACAACTGGTCTTATGGAGAATCTCAAGTATTGAATTCAGAGAAGTGGTTGTCTTCTAAAGAAATGCGCTCAATTTTTAATGGGTATACTTCTGACGATCGTTCGGGAGATGTATATGCTAGGTTAAGGTAGATGGGTTTATACTTGGGAAGTTTTAAAAACTTACCAAGTATCATATAGACTTTAGACTTGAAATTTTTTAAAAACTTACCAAGTCTCGGCTCAATAATTAATAACCCAAGCCAGTCCATCAGGACATTTATTTTCTCTAAGATTTTGAAAGAAGCTTGGACAATCCTCAAGAGATAAGTCGTGAGTCAAATGTTCCTCAAAAACAGGATTGGCTAACAATTTCACGACCAATTCTTTTCTTCTACTATAATCCCATCTATGACTTTTATTTGCCGGAATTTGCCCTACCTGAGAACTAATAATTCGCTTTCGTTGATAATGAAAATCACCACCCAAAGATATAGTACTCTGCCTAGTGCCATACCAACTTAATTCCACAATAGTTCCTTCTTTTCCTACGCTATCTATACCTAATTGTAAGCCCTCCGAACTACCAGAGGTATGAAAGCTGCAATCAAAAGAAGACATTCCTTCCAATATTTTAAAACCCATTTCTGTAGCTAGTTTTTTTCGATAAGCATCTTGTTCTGCAACGACTACCTCAACAGCAGGCATAAATGATAACAGACGAGCGACTAAAGAACCAATCATTCCAAAGCCTACTACCAATACCCTATCCCCCATACTCACTTGGCTATCCCAAATGGCATTGACCGCAGTTTCTACATTACTTATTAAGACCGCTCTTCGAGGAGAAACCGACTCTGGTAAGAACGTAATACTTTCCAAATTTGCAACTATATAATCTTGATGAGGGTGCATTAAATGGACTAATTTACCTTTCCAATCTCCCTCGCTCAATACGGTTCCAATTACAGAATAACCATACTTCAATGGAAAAGTAAAATGCCCCTTCATATAAGGTACGTTCATTTTTTGGTGTAGGCTAAAAGGCACTTCCCCTTGCGCCACCAAGCGTTCCGTACCTGTACTTATTAAGGAATAGTTGCTTTGAATTAAGAGTTGGTCAGACGTAGGAGGTCTTAGGTTGGTTTCTACTATTGCGGTTTGGTTGTTGGTGATATGCCATAGTGCTTTGCTCTTCATCTTTTGGATAGGTATTTTATAAGGGAGTAGGCAATAAGCTTGCAGGATCGTCGAAGTTTGTAACTTCGATGCAGTATGATTATCATATAGCATCGAGGTTACAAACCTCGACGATCCCACGATTCTATTCTGTCCTTAATTTTTCAACTACTTACAAAACCCAGTAAACATCATACTATCACCAACAGGTAAAAAACTATATTGATCAAATAATTTCCCTTCCTTTACTTTATTAATAATAGGCAATTGAATACCATTCGTACCCGAACCAAAGAGAATAGGTGCGATATGCAATTGTAAAATATCAATTGCTCCCTTTTCAAAAAAGTAAGAAGTCGTACTAGCCCCACCCTCTATGTACACACTAAAAATATTTAGTCGATATAATTTTTGTAATATCTCCTTTGGACAAATCATTCCATCTTCTGAAGATAAATAATGATAATTAATGTTTGGCAGTTTTGCTAAATCTTTACTACAAAAAACATGAATAGCTGCTGTACTACTTTCTAATAAACTATCAAATACTGGTGGTGGATTTCCAATAATAATTCGTACAGGATCCGTTCCCCTAACATGTCGGACGGTCAACTTAGGTGCATCTATTTCCAAAGTCTTACTTCCCACGGCTACGCCCTTACACAAGGCTCTCATTCGATGGGCGTGTTGTAAATTTTCCTTATTACCAATCCACTTAGAATCGCCATTTTCTGTAGCAATCTTTCCATCTAAAGTTTGGGCAAAATGAGCTACTACAATTGCACGTTCTTTTTCTTTTGCTAAAATAGAAAGGAAGCAATAAGGCAAGTATTGTTGTAAAAACAATTTTGTCTCTGATGCTAGTTGATCTTCATTAAAAAAAAGTAATTGTCGATTATCAACTATCCGAATCGCTAACTGTTTATCTGGGATAGCAATCTCTTTTTTAAAAATAAGCAGTAATTGATTTGTCCTATCAGATAGATTTTCATTGATAGCTACTGCCCCATTATTCAGGTTCAAATAACAAAAAGCTATTGAGTTATTATACTCGCTAATACTTGATTTTAAATTCAAAATACCGTCCCATAAATAGTTCATTAGAATGTTCTATTTTTCATAATCTTTGTAGCTCTATATTTGTAGAAAAAAGAAATACTAAAAGATAAAAGTGTAAAAAAAGAGGCTATGAAAACTACCCATACAGACCAATTAAAGGGTAATATAATTGCCAATAATAAACTAACAAACAAAGCCGCTGCTACATATTTTCCAATAGGATTTGGCGGCGTTTTTAAATCTTGCCAAGCTAATAAATATAGTAGTAATTCATACCAATAATGTAATAAGCCAATCAATAAAATAGCTACAGGAAATTGAAATCGAAGATATAACAAAGTAGCCATACTCGCCACTAAAAAAGAGTCCACTTCTTTATCAAATAATCCTCCCCAAGCACTCACTTGATTAAATCGACGTGCTAACCATCCATCCAAACCATCTAAAGCGATTGCAAAGCCCAAAAGTAAAAATAGCATTCTATTAGAGAGGTCCGCTTCCAGACATAGGATAGCTGCTATTAGAACCAATCTTAAAAAGGTGGTCCAATTTGCATATCCTGCAACTGGTTGATATTGCCTCCACGTTTCTCTTCCTAGGTAAATGAACCATAAGAAAGAAGAAAATGATGCTATCACTAGATATTGAATGGAATTTAAACCAATTGCAATGATATTAGTAATTATCAATAAAACTGCATGAATTAAAATCCATTGTTTTACATTTACAGTTTTCATTAGAATAGTCTATCATCAAAAAATTAAATGACAAAATACAGCATCTTTTGGAAAAGCTTATTTTTTTGGCTACTATTTATTTTTTTAAATAATTTACTAAACGTTCCTAATTGGAT
>CAKZUM010000715.1 GCA_937921525.1 uncultured Saprospiraceae bacterium | reverse complement strand
GCAGATCAAACGATCTGTGAAGGGGAAACGGTTAATCTTGGTTTAGCAGGGCATCAACTCTATCAATGGTCTGCCTCAGAAATGATTAGTTGTGATACCTGTGAATCTGTACAAATTACGCCAAGCAAAACAACTAAGGTGGTACTCACAGCAGGTGATTATGAAAACTGTGTCAATAAAGATTCCATTATTATTGCTGTTACTCCTGCACTCCGAACAGCAGAAGATCAGACGCTATGTCCCAATACTTCGTTGGTTATTTTTGATACAGTGGTGCAAACAGCAGGAAGCTATTCAAAAAATTATGTAGCTAGTTCTGGCTGTGATTCTATTCACACCGTTCATGTACGTCAACTGGAAGAAAATAAAGTCTTTAGTCAAGCTACTATTTGTGAAGGAGACAGCTATTCTGTTTTTGGTGTAGAACAAACAGAAACGAATCAGTATAGCCAGACCTTTGTGGCAGCTAATGGCTGTGATTCTGTCCATACGATTGATCTAGTAGTACTTCCCACAATCTTTAATGAGGAAATACGATCGCTTTGTGAGGGAGAGGTAAGCACTATCTTTGGAGTGAATCAAGATACGACAGGAATTTATACTAAAACCTTTCAAACCTATACTGGCTGTGATTCTATTCATACAGTACAGTTAATCGTACATCCTCAAAAAGAAACAACTCAAACAATTACAGCTTGTGAAGGAGAAAGTGTATTGGTTTTCGGACAGGAAATACAATTGGCGGGTCGGTATACTAGAAAATTTGCTAGTGTGGCTGGCTGTGATTCTACCCACCATATTGATGTAGATTTTCAGTCGTATATTACCACAATAGAAAATAGACCTATTTGTGAAGGAGAAACTACCTTAGTATTCGGTACTGTTGTAGATACTTCAGGGACTTTTGAAAATACCTTTATTTCTCAATATGGCTGTGATTCCATACACACCGTACAAGTATTTCAAGCGAAGGAACAAACCGTTGTAGAATCTATCACTATTTGTGAGGGAACTACTTTTAATGCCTTTGGGGAAGAAGTAGAAAGAGCAGGTGTGTACGAAAGATTATTTACGAGTCAAGATGGTTGTGACTCGACTCACATTTATACACTTGACGTATTAACGCCAAGTTATAGTCAAGAAGAGCGAATAATTTGTGAAGGAGAATCCAGTTTTATTTTTGGCGTGTCGACGCAAGAAACGGGTTCTTTCTCAGAGAACTATTCGGCATTTAATGGCTGTGATTCTACTCATACTATCTATTTAACCGTATTAGAAAAATTCTCAACAAGCGAGGAAATTAGTATTTGTGAGGGGGAAACTTATTTGTTGTTTGATAGTACGGCTATCAGCACAGCAGGTATTTTTAAACATACCTTTACCGCTGCTAATGGATGTGATTCGTTGCATGAAGTAGTCTTAAATGTGTTGCAGCAGAGTTCTAGCCAAGAGAGATTACAGGCTTGTGAAGGGGAGTCCGTTGAAGTTTTTGGAAATCTAGAAACAACCTCTGGAACTTTCACTAAGACCTTTACTAATGCAAACGGTTGTGATTCGGTTCACATAATCGAGGTAGACATATTACAACCTGTTTCTATAATACAAGAAGCTTTGATTTGTGCACAAGAGACTTTCCTTTTTGAAAACGATTTATTAAGTACAACAGGTACTTACACAAAGACATATGCAGGACTTAATGGGTGCGATTCCATTCATACAGTCCAGTTAACTATCCAAGAGCAGATAGCAACCACTGAAACGATTCGTTTGTGCGAGGGAGAAAGCATTTCTCTTTTTGGCAAGTCCACCAATAGTGCAGGAATCTATTCTGAAAACTTCTTGGCAGAGGGTGGTTGTGATTCTACTCATATTTTTATTGTGGAAAAGGTATCGCCTGTTGTTCAAGAAACAGAGCACTTTTTCTGTGAAGGAGATTTAGTCGTATTTTATGAAGAGGCGATTGTAAATACTACTAGTATCCAAAATGTATATACTGGTTCGAATGGATGTGATTCTACACATATTAATCATATAACTATTCATCAACGAGAAGTTATAGAAACGGTTCAGACTGTTTGCCAAAATGAATGTACCACTTTATATGATGCGACTATATGTGCATCAGGCATCTGGAAACAAGATTTAACGAATCAACAGGGATGCGACTCTACACATATTGTCCTACTTACTATTTTAGAACCTGTATTTACTTCTGAATCTATTACTTTATGTGCTGGAGATTCTGCGACTGTATTTGGTGATTATTTACAAGAAGAAGGTAGTTATACCAATAACTTTACAGGATCTAATGGCTGTGATTCTACGCATACAATTGAGTTGAGCCGTTTATCGGATTTACATATAGCTACAACACAAAAGGCAACTTGTCCTTTATCAGAGGATGGAGAAATAGAAGTGCTTGTTACAGGAAGTGCTGCTCCTTATAGCTATGAATGGGCTCACTCAACATCTAATCAAGCAGAGTTTTCAAGTCTTTCGGCAGGCAATTATTCTTTGACGGTTACGGATGCTAATAATTGTATAAAAACTGAAAATTTTATATTGGAAGCCTTTGAATTACCTAATTATGAAATTGTTCCAATACACATTAGTTGTAATGGTGTAGCAGACGGTGCTATAGAAATATATACTACAGACAGTTTGAATTATCAATGGAGTGAATCCATTTATACTACGGAAACGACTCATGAAAATTTAATAGCAGGGCAATATGATTTAAAAATAGTAGATCAAAATAATTGTAGTTACTCCGAATCTATTAGATTAATAGAACCACCTGTCATACAGCTAGAATTACCAGAAGAAATTTCCATTCAATTGGGGCAAACGATTGAATTGACACCTGCTATAACATACCCTAAACCAGTCGATTATGAATGGAGTGTTCCTATTGCTACAGATTGTAATAATTGTCCAAACCTAACAAT
>CAKZUM010000714.1 GCA_937921525.1 uncultured Saprospiraceae bacterium | reverse complement strand
ATAGGTGAAATGCTCTTTTATTTTCGTTGGCTTATTGTTTCTATTCTTGCTTTATATATCCTTTTTCTTTTTTCATTGAAAAAAAAGAAACAAAAATTCTAGTTAAAAATAATCCCTCCGGTATTTTTAACGGGCCCTCGCCACTATGATGCTTCTTAAGTGTTGACCATCTCACTTTAAGCTAGATATGATTAATCAAAAATCATGTTGTCAACATCTAAGAGGCTTCTAGGCGGGCGGCCTCGGCAGAATAAGTGGGAGCGGGTGCCAGCCCTGTGTAAAGCCTTTATTCTGCCTTGATTTTTTGTTTCTTTTTCATCAAGGAAAAAGAAAAACCAGTTAATCGAGACAATGAATCTCTTTCCAACAAAAAAGATTTTTTAAAAAAAGAGCATCCTGCATTTCAATAAAACCAATAAAAAAACAAAATACACAACTCCTTATACTGCTGCACCGCCAACCGCACCACCTTCAAAGCCTTCGTCATTTGATTCTCAATCGTCTTAGTTGAAATAGCTAATTTTTGCGCAATTTCTTTATGGGAAAGGTCTTCAAAGCGACTCAAGGAAAAAATCAGTTGACAACGTTCTGGTAACGTCTTGATTGCTGCTAAGATAGTCGCCTCTAAATCCGAGGTTTCCATTACCTCTTGTACAGATACGTCTAGCGAAGCTTGATTGAAATCGGTAATTTCTTCGGCTACACCAAACCGTTTCTTTCTCCGAATTTGATCTATAGATTTATTAACGGTAGCTCTTTTTAGGTAGGCTCTTAATCCACTTTCAATGCTCAATTCTTCTCTTTTAGTCCAAAAGTGGAACAATACATCCTGCACAAGGTCTTTGGCCTGGTGTTCATCTTTTAGTATATGATAGGCCGCATTGACTAAGTAGGCATAGTGGGCAGTAAAGATATGCTCCATAGCCTTTTCATCATCTTCTTTTAATAAGCGGAGGATGGTTTGGTCTGCTGTAGTGAGTGACGTTTGCATATGGAGGCAAAAATAATATAAATTTGTCTTATTTTTAATTTTTAATATTGGAAAGGAATTTCTACATCAAAACAAATCATCAAGTGTCTTTTTTGTCTATTTCGTCATAAGCTAATTTTAAAAATATGAAAAAGCAAATAATTTTTCTAGCCCTATTGTTGATAGCAAGCATAAGCAGTCAGCGAGCAAAGGCAGAGGTAAAACTTCCTGCCATTCTCAGCTCCAATATGGTACTGCAACAAGATACCGAAGTAACTATTTGGGGCTGGGCAAAAGCGAAAGAAAAAATTCACATTAAGAGTAGTTGGAATAAAAAAAAGATAAAAACCAAAGCAGATAAAGATGGCAAATGGAGCGTAGCATTAAAAACACCTAAAGCTGGTGGCAATCATAGCATGACCATCGAAGGAAAAAATAAAATTGAACTAGAAAATATCTTAATAGGAGATATATGGGTGTGTTCTGGACAGTCCAATATGTATAGAAAATTGGGATTGCAAAGAGGACAAAAACCTATTATTAATTTTTGGGAAGCCTCTCAACAAGCCAAGCATCCAGAGATTCGATTTTTTAAAGTAAAAAGGAATTTAGCAACTATGCCTCAGAAGGATGTAGAAGGGGAATGGGTAGTTTGTACGCCTGAAACTGTCTTAGAATTTTCAGCCGTAGGTTATTTTTTTGGTAAAAAATTACATCAACAATTAGCTATTCCTATTGGTTTAATTCAAACAGCTTGGGGAGGTACACCAGTAGAGGGTTGGACTCGGAAAGCTGCTTTGGGGAATGATTTTATGATTGAAAAAGAGCAAAATGAGCAAGCTCGTTTTGAAGTAGACAGTTTGGCTTATGCTAAAAATATGGAGGCATTTCAAAAAGGATTCATTAAAGAACGCCCTACAGAACCACCAAGTTTTTATGTAAAAAGACGAAAACATTATCGAATTGGACATCTATATAATGCCATGATTCATCCGTTAACTAACTATGCGATTAAAGGGGCAATTTGGTATCAAGGAGAATCTAATCGAGGCTTTCCAGAACAATACAAACAACTATTTCCCAATATGATTCAAACTTGGCGAAAGGATTGGGGAATAGGTGATTTTCCGTTTTATTTTGTACAAATTGCCCCCTATTATTATAATGGTACTTATGAGATTCCTTATATTTGGGAGGCGCAATATGAGGCACTTAAATTACCTCAAACAGGTATTGCATCTACTCATGATATTGGTCAAATTTACGATATTCACCCACCAGAAAAGGAAGAAGTAGGAAGAAGATTGGCTCTAGTCGCCCTTAATCAAACTTATGGAAAATCGGAGGTTGCTTATTCTGGGCCCGTTGTGAAAAATATAGCATACAATGGAAATCAGGTGGTGCTAGAGTTTGACCCAATGGGTGGTGAATTATTCTCCGCAGGCAATGGAATTGGAGGCATTTCTCCTTTTTATATAGCTGATGAATTTCAAGTTTTTCATCCAGCAAAGGTTGAGCAAAAAGAGAATACGCTTACTTTAACAGCGAATGGAGTAGAAAAACCAATTGCCGTGCGGTATTTGTGGAATGATAATGCGAATGCAACTATTTTTAATAGTTATGGTTTGCCTGCGATTGGATTTCGGACGGATGATTGGGTGGATGCAAGGTATGAGGAATAACAAGTAGCTAACAAATGCGGCATAATGCCTGCGTACTTCTTCAGCAAATTTAGCATCTTGGTTAGGGTCTTTTCTCAATGCTTCTTCTGCGATAGCTCCATCTGGATAAATACTATGTGTGAGTGCGGCTCGAACCGATTGGGTACTGGAGGAAATGACAAAGAATTACTACCAAAAAAATAGCGAATGATTAAATTACGATTACTTTTTTCTTTATGTTTTTTTACAAGTTTAGCTGTGTTTCTTCCAGCACAAGAAACTTCATTCTCCATGATTCCAATCGGTAATAATCGGTTTTTGCAAAAGCCTTGGGACCTCCATTTTGGACCAGATGAATTTCTTTGGGTTACAGAACGAGAAAGGGGCGTCATATTACGAGTAAACCCAGAAACAGCAGAACGAGATGAGTTAATTCGACTCTCCGATGTCTTTTCTTCCTCAGGTCAAGAGGGTTTATTAGGAATGGCTTTGCATAAAGATTTTACTGCCGATAGTGCTTATGTTTATTTATCTTATACCTATCAATTTCAAGGCGCACCCAGACAAAAATTAGTGCGATACGACTATATGATTGATGGTGCAGACGGCTCTTTATCCAATCCAATAACTCTCCTTGATAATTTACCTGCAACGAATGACCACAATTCAGGAAGACTAATTTTTGGTCCAGATGATAAATTGTATTATACTATTGGTGACCAAGGAGGTAATCAAAATCG
>CAKZUM010000713.1 GCA_937921525.1 uncultured Saprospiraceae bacterium | reverse complement strand
ACCAGACCCTTTACAGTTCGAACATAAAACTAGGTTGGGCTTCGGTCGAATTGGTGCTATCCCTTCCCCATTATTTTTCTCGAATTGTTCTACTGCTCGCTGGTATTGGAGTCGCACTTTTTTACGTAGTCTTCGACTCGTTTTGCCCCGTCCATAACATGCTGGACATATCGTCCAGTTGTTCTTTTCCTTTTCCATCTTTTTCACTTCTGCATGATCCAGTCCAAATAATTGTCAGAATTAACAACATTAAATTCTGCATTGCTATATTCTTTTTTCCATGCGCCAGGAATTTTAACCTTCTTTTTACTATTCCATTTAAATTCGTATCCATATAACTTACCACCTCTTTCTTCTACCCAATCAATTTCTTGTTGATCATAAGTCCTCCAAAAATAATTGTTCACAACCATTTTATTATAGGATTGAAATTTTAGTCGTTCACTAATTATATAATTCTCCCAAAGCATTCCTACATCATTTCTTAGCTCTAGGGGATTCATGTTTGCTATTAATAAATTCCTTATTCCATTATCATAAAAATACCATTTACTATTTTTAGTTACTTCCTTTCTTAGATTTCTACTAAAACCTCCTAACTTGTGAATAATGAATACTTTTGATAAAAGGTCCAAATATTTTTCTACCGTATTCTTACTCATACTCAATTGATTCCCTAATTCTTGAACGGAAACTTCTCCACCAATTTGAAAAGCAATTAATCTAAGTAAGGATATTATTTTGTCTGAGTTCCTTATATTTTCAAAAGCTAGTATATCCTTTAATAAATAGGAATTTATGATTTCCCGTACATATTCGGCCTTTTCATTATTACTCCGCTTTTGAATTAACTCTGGATAATTTCCATAGATCAATCTGTTTTTTAAATTCGCTCTCTTTTCAATGATATTCTCAACTTGATTTAATTCTTCTTCCGATAGCGCAAATAAATGATATGTCGTTTTCCTACCAGTAAGAGGCTCCCCTGTATAATTGTCAATATCAAAAGCGGAAGAACCAGTGATTAAAATTTTTAATCCTTCAATATGATCTACCATTAGCTTCAACTTATTACCAATATCTGGAATCTTTTGAGCTTCATCAATAACTAATAGTTTTATATCTCCTAGTATATTTTTATAGTTCTGGATACTCCTATTTTCTAATAACGACAATACTTCAAAATCTTCTCCACTAAGTAGTAGATAAGAATCTGTGAGTTCTTTGATTACTTGATTTATCAAAACGGTTTTACCTACCCTTCTCGGTCCTACTAATACAACAACCTTATTAGGTACTAGACTCTTAATTAATTGGGGGAGTATAGTTCTATCAATTAGTATCATTTGAGTATATATTTTGACGCAATTTACGTTATTTAAGTCAAAATGTATGTTTTACCCTAAGTTTTGTGTATAAAAGGCAGTGTAAACGAAAGTCGAATATATAGGAAAGATGTAAACCTCAAGTTAAAATCAAATGGATTTCCCTACTTCATCCTCTCCAAAACATCCACTGGAATCATATCCCGATGCACCATAATCCCCACCGTTTTCAATTTCACAAATGCCTCTGACATCATCAAATAGCCATTGAACTCCCCTATTTGTCCCCATGAGTTTTTAGTGATGTAATATTTATTACCCGCCTGATCTTTGGCGATACCGATTAGGTGCATTAAGTGATCATCGGTCGTGCTAAAGTCCTCGAAGGTAGATTGTCTCAACTCTTGTGTCACCTCTATTTCTGCACCTGGCTGATCGAATAAATTGGCGCGCATAGGGTCTGCTGGCAAGACTGCAATTCCACTTTGTGCAGAGAAACTTTTCTCGCTCACATCTCCATCCCACGCAATTGTATAATTATTGAGAAGTGCGGTATCTATAATAGCCATTAATTCATCTATCGGAATATTCCAATAAGCACCATTAGAATAATTATCTGGAATTTCTAAAATAAAAGAATCATAAAATGGGTGGTGGGTATAGGAAGTTAGTGTCACATAATCTTCGTGATTGACGCCTAAAGAAGCTGCATAGCTTTGTGGGGTGTAGGTTTTTCCTTCGTGAATAAAAGTATCTTCTACCCCTCCCAAATGTTGATCTAATAACGCCTCATATTCTATCCTCCAATTAGTCGTTGGATTTTTCTTTTTCACAAAACCGTCCAACAACTTTTTGGTTTCGTTGACTAGTTTAGCATGATTGTGTTTGGCAGCTGCTTCAAGTTTTCCAGAATAAATAGCTTCTGGCATGAGCCCTTGATATTTCAGTACTTTCATTACATCATGGGACAAGCTACCTTCTCCATAATTCGCACTGCCCTGTCGAAGTAAATAGTTTTGGGCTTTGTCTTTGTAGATATTTCTAACCACAAACATCTCCGATAAATCTTGTTGCCCTTTGCCCATTCGCATCAATTCTGATTCTAAAAAAGATAAGGTGGAAAAGCTCCAACAAGTACCAGTACTGCCTTGGCTTTTTACATCCGTACATTCTATTTGTACTTCTGGAGTGAAGATGTATTGGGCAGATAGGTTGCTGTAGATTGCAACTATTAATAGTAGGGAAAGTAGTTTTTTTTGCATGGTATTTAGTTGTATTTATTTGAAGATATGGCGCAATTAAATGTATGTTCTTTTTTCATCGAAAAAAAAGAACCAAAAATTCTAGTCCAAAAAAACTCCCTCCGGTCAAACAGTTTTTGGACTAGCCATCCCGCCTAGATGTTGACGATTAGACGTTGACAACAAGATATTCGTTAAAACAGAATTTCTTCTATTTTTAAACAAACATTATCTC
>CAKZUM010000712.1 GCA_937921525.1 uncultured Saprospiraceae bacterium | reverse complement strand
AATTAGTTGTAAGTGCTTGATTGCCAGGACACAGTCTTTTTAAATTTTCGTAGCCTTAGCTACGGGAATTTAAAAAGGCGAAGTCATTGGCGATCAATGACTTGCAAATAAATTAGTTATACATTTTTAAACAACTTCTATACAAAAAAGCTCAAATTCGGTATCGAATTTGAGCTTTTTTATTGGAAACAGGACAATACTTCTTACTTGTATAAATGCCAAATTAAGCTATTTTTGTGCCGAAGGAACCAGTAGGTAACGAGTGAATAATAAAGTAGTCGCTAGTATATATGAATCTAAATATTTTTTTCCATCTTGGTCGGTATCTGATGTTGATGCGTTCCATGTTCGCTCGCCCAGAGAAGTTTTCTATGTATTGGAAGGAAACGATGCGGCAAATGAATGATATTGGAGTTGGATCACTTATAATTGTGTGCCTGATCTCCTTATTTATTGGAGCTGTAACAGCCGTACAATTTGCCTATCAGTTAAGTGGGAATATGATTCCTAGATATTACATCGGCTATATCGTGAGAGATATTACCATTATAGAGTTAGCTCCTACTTTTACGGGACTAGTCCTAGCAGGAAAAGTGGGTTCTAATATGGCTTCTGAAATTGGTGGGATGCGGCAAAAAGAGCACATAGATGCCATGGAATTGATGGGCGTCAATACAGCTGCCTATTTAATACTTCCAAAAGTCCTTTCTGCCCTATTTGTTATTCCATTATTGGTGAGTATTGCCGCATTTGTTAGTATCGTAGGAGGATACATTGCAACTGTACCGTTTGGTAGTCTAACAGAACCTGAATATGTAAGAGGGGTACGATCCTTTTTTATTCCGTATAATGTGTTTGTCATGTTTGTCAAATCTTTCGTATTCGCATGGATTCTGACTACTGTTTCTTGCTATCAAGGATATTATGTAAAAGGAGGTAGTATAGAATTAGGGCAAGCTAGTACACAGGCAGTTGTTTATAGTGATATATTGATATTGCTGGCGGATTTGGTGATTGCTGTTGTATTGACAGGGTAATTGAGAAGACGAGGCAAATCAGAAATCATAAGTCAGAAATCATAAGTCAAATATCCATCGCGATTTGAGCCTAGATAGATATATGATTTATGATGTAAGATATATGATTTATGATTTTCTCAAGCATATCGTTGACAACGAGATTTAACATAGCGCAGTCAACATCATACATCTGACAGCGCAGCGTTCTGACCTCTGACAACGAAAGTGATCTGACTTCTAAATAATTAAATTAATAACATCAACCATACATCTTTTGATTCGAGTAGAAAACATAATTAAGAACTTCGGCGAGACAAAAGTCTTAAAAGGCATTAGTACCACTTTTGAGCAAAGTAAGACCAATATGATCATTGGGAGAAGTGGGGCAGGTAAGACCGTCTTCTTAAAATTATTGGTCGGTTTAATGAAGCCAACGAGTGGAAATGTTTGGTATGATGACCTAAATTTTCATCAACTAAATAAAAAGGAGCTGAGGGCAATAAGGATGGAAGTGGGTATGCTTTTTCAAGGAACGGCCTTATTTGACTCTTTAACGGTGGAAGAAAATGTACGCTTCCCATTGGATATGTTTACTAACAAAACGAAAAAAGAAAAGCTTGATCGTGTGAATTATTGTTTGGAAAGAGTTACCTTAGAGGGATCAAACAGTAAATACCCATCAGAAATTAGTGGAGGAATGCAAAAAAGAGTAGGTATTGCTAGAGCAATTGTACTAGAACCTAAATACCTGTTTTGCGATGAACCGAACTCAGGTTTAGACCCGAAAACTTCTATCGTCATAGACGAATTAATCCATAGCATTACCGTTGACAATCAGATCACTACCGTCATTAATACACATGACATGAACTCTGTAATGGAGATTGGAGACACGATCATTTTATTACATTTAGGAGAGGTCGCATGGCGAGGAACTAAAGAAGAAGTACTGACAAGTACGAATGAAAATTTACAAGATTTTATATTTGCATCACCATTCTTGCAGAAATTGAGGAAAGCAGCGCTTAGTAAGTAGTTGGAGAGAGAGTGGTATTTTACTACTATTCTTAGAATAGAGAGCAGAGAAGCGAGAATAGAGATGTACTTCGTTTACAAACAATGAAATTTAGTTGTTTTTTAAACGAAACATATCTCTGCTCTCTATTCTCTGATCTAAAAAGTCTAGTAGTTCCAAGTTTGGCTAAGGTAGACAATGCACATAAAAAAGACGAATAGATCTCGCGGATCTATTCGTCGGAAACGGGTCTCAAAAAAGAAAACTACACCAATTTCAGTAGAAAGTGGGCAGATTTTAAAGTCTGCCTACTCTCTACCTTTATATTTTAGTATTGATAGGACTTCCGTATACTATCGTCCGATAGTTCAAAGACATTCCAATTTTGATAATATTTTTTAAACGAACAAAGGGTTTAATTTCTGTTGACTGCTCTGGAATAGGTAAGTTAGCAGTAGGCGATTGCTGTTCTTGCAATACATCCTCTTCTAATTCTTCTGTAGATACTTTATCTATTTGATCTTCTGATTGTTCAAAAGAATCCGTAGGTAAAGGACTCAAAGCATCATTCTCAGGGATAGAGGTGGTTGGCCCGAAGTAATCAAGTAGCATAATGGAAATAAGTGATAAGACCATTGAGGCTACCGCTAAAGGTAAAAAATGTTCCATAGTGATGGGTTTGTGATACACCCTACAATGAAGTTGTTTAAAATGTATAACTAATTTATTTGCAAGTCATTGATCGCCAATGACTTCGCCTTTTTAAATTCCCGTAGCTAAGGCTACGAAAATTTAAAAAGACTGTGTCCTGACAATCAAGCACTTACAACTAATTTCAGTCTACATTCTTAAACAACTTCTATATATTGTAAAGTGATATCAATAGTATAATCGGTTGTTTAAAAACATAAGATGTTCCTTAAGCTATTAAACAATACGCTTTATACTTGTATAGTGTTTCAGACCAAATTTTTCCATTTTACATTATCTTTAATTAAAAGTCTTAAATTTAAATATTGTTATTTTTAATATGTTTAAGACTGATAATTAAGTGTTAATGCAATGCAAATATATTTAATAAATCTAATTTTCCCATCAAATTAGTAACTATTTTGTACTGAAAATAACTTTATTGTGACATGATATATTAGAATTGACTGGACACATAAACGATCGTACTTTGAGCAAACGGTTGGTATTTTTAATGCAACGGAAGTCCTTTGATAATTATTGAAATTGAAATCCTTTTTAGAATTGAGTGAGTGACAAAAAATATTTTTCTAAACTTTAAAAAATTATTCTTTCGTAAACAATTTGTTTTATTGATCTCATTTTAAAACAAAAAAATGAGTTTTAAAATAATAACGGTTCCATCTTACAAAGGTAGTTTGATAATGCTCCTAGATTTTATTTTCAGACAACTTCATGGACTTATTTCTTTCCTTAAAATTTTGTTCCTTTTATAAATTTGCTAACTTTAAATATCACATCAACAATTCTATCAAAATGCAGGAAAAACAAACAAAAAATTCGAGAAGAAAATTTCTTAAAAATACAGCCATTGCTGGGGGTAGCTTTTTTATAGTTCCTCGACATGTTTTAGGCAGAGGGTATATCGCACCGAGTGATAAAATGAACTTAGCTTCTATTGGCGCCGGCGGAAAAGGTTGGGGAGACATTCTGAATGCTTGGAATAAAGGGAAAGAAAATGTAGTGGCACTATGTGATATTGATACGAATATGTGTAAAGAGGCGATTGAAAAGTTTCCAAAAGCAAAATTCTATAAAGACTTTAGAAAGATGTTGGAGGAAATGAAAGATGAAATTGATGGCGTCACTATTTCTGCCCCTGATCACATTCATGGCGTTGCAGGAATGACCGCTATGCAATTAGGAATGCATGTATATATCCAAAAGCCCTTAACCCATAATATATATGAAGCTCGGCAGCTCACGGAAGGCGCTAGAAAATATAAGGTAGTTTCCCAGATGGGCAATCAAGGGGCTTCCAATCCTGGGCAACATCAAATGATAAATTGGTTTAATCAAGGTTTAATAGGAACAGTCCATACCGTTCATGTTTGGACGAATCGACCTGTTTGGCCACAAGGTATTCCTGTACCTTCTCAAAAAATGCCCTTGCCTAAACAAATAAGTGCAGCTGATTGGGATTTATTTATTGGTCCTGCAAAACCAGTTGAGTACCACCCGCTCTACCATCCATTTAAATGGAGAGGTTGGTGGAACTTCGGAACTGGTGCATTAGGTGATATGGGTTGCCACTTGATCGATCCTCCTTTTAGAGTATTACAACTGGGCTATCCGACAGAGGTAGAATGTAGCGTGGGTCAAGTATTCACCAAAGATTGGATACCCGAACATATTCCAGAAGGTTGCCCTCCCTCCTCCACTAGCCAAATTAAATTTGCGGCAACTACAGTAAATCCATCTCCTGTCACCCTTAAATGGTATGATGGTGGTATCCGTCCTTTCCATCCAGATCTCATTCCTGCGAACGAAGAAATGGGCGAAGGCACTAACGGCGTAATGATGATCGGTGATAAAGGAATTATGACCTGTGGCACCTACGGTAGAAATCCAAAAGTATACAGAAAAGGCGAACCTACCCTCACTATGCCAGACGATTACAATAGTAATAATCCGTATGTGGATATGCCAGAATATGGCCATCATACCCATTGGACGGATGCTTGTAAGGCGGGCTTTGGTAGTATGAAGCACAAGGCATTGACTTCTTCTTTTGACTACTCTGGTCCAATGACGGAAACGGTTTTGATGGGTAACTTAGCTATTCGTAGTTATGCCCTCGGTAATATCAATGAAAGAGGTCGTATGGATTATTATGGTCGCAAAAAATTATTGTGGAATGGTGCAGATATGAAGGTGACCAATTTTGAGGAGGCGAATCAGTTTGTGGGTCGGGAGTATCGGGAGGGTTGGAA
>CAKZUM010000711.1 GCA_937921525.1 uncultured Saprospiraceae bacterium | reverse complement strand
ACTTGCGCTTTAGTATGAGTAGCCATCAGTGAAAATCGGATGAGCGAATCTTCACTAGCAACAGCAGGAGAGATAACAGGATTCACAAAAACCCCCATATCTTGAAGCATTGCTGTTAGTTTGAAGGTCTTGATGTCATCTCTAACATATATAGGAATAATAGGCGTTTCTGTTGGACCTGTTTCCAGACCAATAGCTTTCAAGCCTTCCATGGTATAATTAGTAATATCCCATAGGTTATCAATCAACTCTGGTTCTTCTTGTATTAGATCAAGTGCAGCAATAACACTAGCCGCATTCGCTGGAGCAATACTAGCACTAAAAATGAGCGATCTAGCATGGTGCTTCAAGAAGTTAATCGTATCAGAATCTGCTGCAATAAAGCCACCTATAGATGCCAAGGACTTACTGAAAGTGCCCATTATCAAATCTACGTCATCTGTCAAACCAAAATGAGAAGCGGTACCTCGACCCGCTTTTCCGATAACCCCCAAAGCATGCGCATCATCTACCATGATATTTGCATTGTATTTTTTTGCCAGTGCAACGATCTCTGGTAGTTTACAAATATCTCCTTCCATACTGAAAACGCCATCTGTTACAATTAAGCGAATCACATCTTGGGGTAATTTTTGTAAGACGTTCTCCAAGGAAGCCATGTCATTGTGACGATACTTCACTTTTTTAGCAAAAGCTAATCTCGCACCATCTATTATACAAGCATGATTGGTATCATCCATCACTATGTAGTCGTGACGACCAACAACAGAAGAGATCACACCAAGATTGACTTGATAACCCGTACTGAAAACAAGGGCTTCATCCTTACCCACATAGGCCGCCAGTTTTTCTTCTAACTCTGTATGAATATCTAAAGAACCATTTAAAAAACGAGAACCAGCACAGCCAGAACCGTATTTATCAATTGCCTTTTTTGAAGCTTCTTTTAACTTAGGGTGGTTGGTAAGTCCTAGGTAGGAGTTAGATCCAAACATTAAGACATCCTTGCCATTCATCTTCACAACCGTGTCTTGGTCAGAGCTAATTTCTCTAAAGTAGGGGTATATGCCTTGCTTTTTTACTTCTGCTGGTCGGGTATAGGAAGCCAGCTTACTTCTCAGTAAGTTCATATTTAAAATTTATTATGTTCTCCAAAATCTAAAAAAACCAGTACTATTTCTATATAGATTGCTTACTGGTTACTAACTCTTATATAGGGTAACTTACCCATTAGACAAATTCACCAAGATCAAACACGTACAAAGAAAAATTGTTTCTTGCTATACTTTGAATCCGTGAATACTATTTTAACAACTCAATATATTGGTCTAACCAGTTTTTTAATCTGGTTTTCATTAATACTTTTTCAAATAAGAAAATAGAACATAAGGCAGTAGCTCCACCACAAATCACATCAATAATATAGTGATGATTAGTATAAACAGCGGCAAACCAAATACCTGCTAAGATAACGAAAAAGAAAATCGATCCGGCTACTAAGCGCTTCTTTATACCGAAATATAGTAATAAAACAGGAAAAGCAGAATGTAAAGATGGAATTGCCGCAAAAACATTTCCATTTTTAGCATACATTCCTTCAAATATATTAATATTAAAGAATCTGTCAAATTTTATTAGACCAGCGGGGCTTCCTGGCGTACCAGCTTTAAATTCAAAGCCATGTTCGGCTACATACCATGGTGGAGCCGCTGGATAGATATAATAGATAATCAACCCGATTATATTTACTAGCAAGAAATTAAAGGCAAATTGAGCCATAATCGGTTTATCTTTAAAGAATAAGTATACTACAAAAAGCATCGGTATAGGCACCCAGGTCAAATAGAAAGAAGGCGCCAACACATCTAAAAAGGAATTGCTATTATCAGCAGCATATTCATTTGGTGTTAGTAGACCCGAACTAGTTGATATACCAAAAATACTTTTCTCCGCTTCATATAAATCCTGAATGCTAACAGGATTAACCATGTAATTAGGATACGCTCTTAAGGAATCGTATAGAAACCAATAGATCAAAAAGAACAAAAAGGCCCAAAATATTTTTCTACTTAAAGGAAATGCGAAATAGAAAAGAATCAAAACCAACCACAAATGTAGATGATCTTCTCTCCAGCCAATCACAAAATAGGCCATGAACAAATAGAGGCTACTTATAAGAGTAGCGCCGATTACATTTTTACTTGTAAACCGATTGAAATCTGTATTGTATGGTCGGGTAATACTTGTCAATATGATAGTTGAGAATTGCTTTTATGGTAGAATATTTGGGAATACAACAAATGCTTCCTAAGAACTCTTTTCCTTGTTATTTGAAAACTGAGTGCCAACGACTACATCCCATATAGGAGAACTAACACCGTAGCCATTGTGAGGATCTTTGAAATGGTGTTTTAAATGATGGGTCTTTAGGGCCATCCATATTTTTCCTTTCATTGGTGCATGATGAATTGCATAGTGTAGCATATCATAAGCTAAATAACCGATTAAAAAGCCAATAAAGAAAGGATAAAAAGCTGGACCTGATATAAGTGAAAAAAATAATACATAGAACAGATAAGCTAGTGGTAAACTTAATGCAGGGGGCATTACCAAACGTTTGGAATCATTTGGATAGTCATGATGTACACCATGCACAATAAAGTGAATTCTAGCACCTAACTTTCCAGGTAACTCCTGATGAAAAACGAACCTATGTAATACATACTCTGTTACTGACCACACAAACAATCCTGCAAGTATCCATAATAAATACATTCCTACACTCAAACCGCCAAGCAAATAACTACGATAGAATAAATAACTTATAAAAGGAATAAAAATAAATAAAGGCACCGACCAATGAACCTTTGTAAATGCTTCCAAAAAACTACTTTTAAACATCCTAGCAGATTCATCTTTATTGGAAATGTAATTCTTCTTCATACGTTTAGTTTCTTCTGTGCTTTTTTGAAGAGAGAGTAAATATATATTATAAAATATAAAATAATCGAATCTTTCTCTATTCCTTGCTCTCGCTTCTCTATTCTTTAAAAACTTTTATTTCTTCATCAACTCTTGCTTACTATGGAATAGCCGTCTTAAAGCCGTAACATTAGCCATCACTGCTAGGATTGTTAATGGTAAGGTGAATATGGTAATCGTTTCAAACAAAGGAAAAGGAATACCTTCGACCATAAAACGGAAACTACCACTAAACTGATAAGAGAATAAGCCACATAAAATAGCGGATATACCTATTATCAAAATTCTTTCTGGTCGTTGCATCAAACCTACACTACAATTGACCCCCAAGCCTTCCGCTCTAGCTCTTGTATAACTGACCATTACGGAGCCTATCATTGCAATAAATGCAAAAAGAGAACTCATAAAGTAATCATAGGAGACCAAATAGTAGATAATACCTAAGAACATAATCATCTCGCTGTATCGATCCATCACAGAATCAAACAGTGCTCCATAGTCATTAGCCATATTGCCTAGCCTAGCTAATCGCCCATCTATCATATCGAATAGGCCTGCAAATAGGATGATAGCACCTGCCCAACCAACATAGGAATGATCTTCTCTGACACCTACTTCCGCCCCATATATCAATACTATAGCTGCCAAGAAATTTAAACCCAGGCCGATCAGCGTAATAATATTGGGAGTAATGCCCAATTTGATCAATAGTTTTATGAAAGGATGTATTCCTTTATAAACTACTTGTTGGCCATATTCCTTTAGTGTCATTGGAAAACGTTTATTATATATAGTAAGACTAAATCAATCGTTATTTGACTAGTTGAGAAGTTAACTCTATTGATAAGAAGACCAGACTAGTGAAATATTCTCTCAATAATAAGTTAATTGCAGTGCAAAATTACTCTTTTGTTTTTATTTGCTTACTATCTTAGCCTATAATTTTATACAGGTTTGAGTGGCTATTCAGCCACTCAGAATGTTCATTTATCATTAAACCATTCCTTGGCATTACTATACTAGACTATTTAAATTGGAATATCCCCTACTTTTGTGACAAATTCTTTTAAAAAATAGTGGTAATGAATTTACAAAAGATTGAGGCCTACGTTCAATATTTTAAAACGTATCTACGGAGTAAGTCGGCAGCAGGAGAACTTTACAAATGGGAAAGTCAAAAGGTATTTCAAGATAATTGGGATATAGCAGCGCCTGATCTATTGACAATATATGATAAGAGTTTAAAAAATTCCCAAACTAGTAGACTCTGGAAAGATGGAACTTATCGACCCAAGGAAGTACTATTAATTTTAGGAAAGATGTCTCCAGAATACTTAGGACATATCTTTGGAGATCTATTTAATGAAGATAAAAATGTGGCGGATCGGATAGATCGCTTTATATTCTATTGTGATGATTTGCTGAGTGAGTATAAAATTCAGTTTCCTTTAAAAATTGAGAATAATCATTATCACGATTATTTTATTATTTCGCTCTACTTATCCTATCGCTATCCTGAGCAATACACTTTTTATGATTTTGATACTTTTAAACAGAGTCTGATTCATCTAGGTAGTCGGAATATACCTGAATTGAATGATATTGAACGCTTTTTTAAAATAAGTCGAACCCTTTGGAAATTCTTAGAAAAAGACGAAGAGGTATGGGCTTTGCATCAGAAAAGATTCTATTCCGATATATTCTATAAGGGCAAATCTTTGTTGTTAGTTCACGAGTTTTTTAAAGTAATTGCGGGTAAGAAGTTGTGATCCAACAATCAAGCTATAAATTTCGTATTTTTGTGCTTCAAAACGACAGCTTAGTGTCATAAACACACTAACTTTGTTTTTGGCATCATATATTCCTTCAATTTTGACATCAGTCATAATCAAACAAATAATAAAATGGCAAGATTTCGTTCTGGAGTTTTACACGGAGATGAGGTAACAGACTTATTGAACTATGCAAATGAAAATAACTTTGCAATACCAGCTGTCAATGTAGTCGGTACCAATTCTGTTAATGCAGTATTAGAAACGGCAAAGGCTGTTAATTCACCAGTAATTGTTCAATTTTCTAACGGAGGTTGTACTTTTAATGCTGGAAAATCAATTTCTAATGACAATCAGCGAGCTGCTATCTTAGGTGGTATCTCTGGTGCGATGCACGTACATGCGATGGCAAAAGCCTATGGTGTACCTGTAATTTTGCACACAGATCATTGTGCTAAGAAATTATTACCTTGGATTGATGGTTTATTAGATGCTGGTGAACAATTCTTCAAAACTAGAGGTTATCCTTTATATAGCTCTCATATGCTAGACTTATCTGAAGAGTCTTTGGAAGAGAACATAGAAATCTGTGAGAAGTACCATAAACGAATGTCTAAGTTAGGAATGACGCTCGAAATCGAATTAGGTGTTACTGGCGGAGAGGAAGATGGTGTAGATAATACAGATGTGGATAGTGCTCGTTTATACACACAACCATCTGAGGTGGCTTATGCGTACAAGACGCTGAAACCAATCAGTGATCGTTTTACAGTTGCTGCTGCTTTTGGTAATGTGCATGGTGTATATAGACCGGGTAACGTAGAATTAAAGCCTGTTATCCTAAAGAATTCTCAAGATCATATCCAAAAGGAATTCGATACAGAAGATATGCCGATTAACTTTGTATTCCACGGCGGCTCTGGTTCTAGTAGAGAAGAAATTAGAGAGGCGATAGAATATGGCGCAGTAAAGATGAACATTGACACAGATATGCAATGGGCATTTTGGGATGGCGTAAGAGCATATGAGGCAAAGAATAAAGAATACCTACAAGCTCAAATCGGTAATCCAGATGGTGACGATGTACCTAACAAGAAATACTACGATCCAAGAAAATGGCTAAGAGCAGGTGAGCAATCATTTGTGGAGCGACTGAAAATTGCATTTGAGGATTTAAACTGTATCAATAGAAACGCATAATGTAAGTAATAGGTAAGAAGTAATAGGTAATAAGTATCCTGAGTGGTGTCTAGTTACTTATTACCTCCTACCTATTACCTATTACTTAAAAAAGAATGATTTTACCAATTTACGCATACGGACAGCCTGTTTTAAAAAAGGTAGCTAAAGATATTACTGCGGAGTATCCTGACCTTCAGGAGTTAATTACTAATATGTGGGAGACTATGTATAATGCGCAAGGGGTTGGTCTAGCAGCGCCTCAAATTGGTTTGCCTATTCGTTTATTTGTATTGGATTCTACTCAAATGGAAAAGGAAGGGGAACCTTTTAAAGGGATTAAGAAAGTGATGATTAATGCCCAAAAAGTAGAGGAAACAGGTGCGCTTAAACCTTATGAAGAAGGTTGTTTGAGTATTCCCGATATTCGTGGAGATGTTCATCGCCCAGAGGTCTTAACTATTCGATACTTGGACGAAAATTTTGAGGAGCATACGGAGACTTTTTCGGATCTCAATGCTCGCGTGATTCAGCATGAATACGATCATATTGATGGCGTTCTTTTTACGGAACATTTAAAGCCTTTGAAACGGCGTTTGGTGCGACGGAAATTGGATAAGATTAAGAAGGGGCAGATTCGGCAGGAGTATCGGATGCGGTTTGTGACGCAGAAGTAAATCAGAATTTGCTGAATTTTTCTAGTGGCACTTAGAATCAGAATTTGCAAGATTGTTGAATTTACAGAATTAGAGTAGTGCTTTATTGTTTTTGCCTGCTTATTTTTATAATCTTTCCTATTTCTTAGTTATATAATGTTATACATGTCTGCTCGAAAAATCCTGCAAATTCTCCAATTCTGTAAATTCTGATTCAACACCTCGTTAGAAAATTCTGCAAATTCAAAAATTCTGTAAATTCTGATCGTATTTAGGATTAAACAACAATTTATACTCTAAACTTTTCCCACCAAAATTAATAAGCAATCCCTTTGGAAAATCATAAGCGACCGTATAATTTTTTGCTTGTGCCAAATGGACATCTTCTAAGCGAACTTTTGCTTTCAATTCCACTACTACTTTATTTGCCACTACAAAGTCGGCTCTTCTACTACCTACCTTTATGGAATCATAATAGATAGTTTGAGGTTGTTCCCTAGCAAAAGAAATATTTTTTCTTTCTAGTTCTATCGCTAGACATCGTTGATAAATAACTTCTTGGAATCCAGGACCGAGGGTATTGTACACTTTCATGGCACACCCAATGATCGAATAGGTGAGTTCGTCTTTTTGCATGTTTGTTCATTTTATTTAGAATCTTTTTGTGCTAAAATAATGTAAAAAGATCAGAATTTACAGGATTATTGAATTTAGAACAGAATTTGCAGGATTGGAAAATTTGCAGAATTTTTCAAGCAGATACTTAAACAAGTATTAACTAAGAAATAGCAAGCATACTAAAGAGAAGCAATTAAAAAGAATAGGCACTACTCCAATTCTGCAAATTCAACAATTCTGAAAATTCTGATTCTAACAATTTGCAGCAACAAAAAAAAACGGCCAGGAACATATCCTAGCCGCTTTTTCATTAGATAATGAATATTGTAATCAATTGATAAAACATCTTCTATATAGGACAGAAATCTACGTGTCGGACACCTTCGAAGGTGTTCAACACGTAATCAACCACCTTTTTTAAGCATTCACAAATTATGATAATGACTTTTCGTTCGTCATGTTATAGTAATTTATAAAAGTTTTTTATTTCCCTATCGCAATGTCAAATAATAAGGAAAGGAAATACTTATTTTACCACAATTATCTTTTGAGTTTGAATTAGTTTTTCATCCACCTTTAATGTGATGGTATATTGTCCGACATTAAAATCTCCTTGTTCTAATTCTATAAATCCTTGTCCAAAAGAAACTATTGGAATAGAGTTAATCATTTCTCCAAAAAGATTATGTATTTGCAAGGTAGCTGATCTACTATTTTGAGGAATGTAATAAGGAACTTTAGTTCTACTGTTAAAAGGGTTAGGCATATTCTGACCTAATCTTGCTTTCTGTAGTATTGTAGAAGAGGTGTAAGATCTATTACTATCAATATGTTTTACGCTTTCCTTTATTAAAGAAACTTCCATACTTAAGGTTTCTATTATAGTTTTCTGTTCTTCTATTAATTCTTTTTGCTCTTCTATTAAACTGTATATATTTAGTTTGTATGATTGATTGGTTTCTTCTTCTGAAGTAAGGCCACCACAGCCACAATCACCGGCAGGACCTTGTGGACCTTGTGGGCCTTGTGCACCGTCGTTTCCATCAGCGCCAGCAGGACCTGTAGCGCCAGTAGGACCTTGTGGGCCTTGTGGACCTTGTGGGCCTTGTGGACCTTGTGCACCGTCGTTTCCATCAGCGCCATCAGCGCCATCAGCGCCAGCAGGACCTGTAGCGCCAGTAGGACCTTGTGGACCTTGTGGGCCTTGTGGGCCTTGTGGACCTTGTGCACCGTCGTTTCCATCAGCGCCATCAGCGCCAGCAGGACCTGTAGCGCCAGCAGGACCTGTAGCGCCAGCAGGACCTGTAGCGCCAGCAGGACCTGTAGCGCCAGTAGGGCCTTGTGGGCCTTGTGCACCGTCGTTTCCATCAGCGCCGGCAGGACCGACAGGACCGACAGGACCTTGTGGACCGGCAAAACCTTGTGCACCGTCTTTTCCATCAGCGCCGGCAGGACCTTGCATTCCCCTATATCCACGCTCACCTTTTTCTCCTTTTGGGCCACCTGCTGGACCTATCGGACCTACAGGCCCTGGATCTCCCTTTGTGCCTTTGGGACCTCTAACACCAGTTGCACCATCTTTCCCGTGAAAATCAGTCCATTGATTTCCATCATAATAGGAAAAAAATGGCTCCACTTCGTCCAGTACAAAAACTAGTAATCCTTTTGCTGGATTGATTATTGAATTTCTTTGTTGTAAGGACATCCTAGAAATTAACACCCCTTTATTGGTCGATCGAATATCCAGTATTGCACTTTCATCAATCGGGGTGGAACAATTAATACATTCATTAGATGCGCTTTCATTTGATTGTGCAATCATTCCTGTAAAGACGTAAAAAAAAAGAAAAAAGAGTGAAATTAATTTGTTCATTAGTTTTTTTTTTAGTTTAAAATTAGATTTTATTGAGTACACTGTGTAATTAATTTATTTCCATTTTGTCTGTGTCTTTTGAGACAACTTTTCGTTGCTCACCACTCAAGTAGCTAAGGATATTATAGTTCTTCGCACTTTGATTTGACTCAAAATTTACTCGACAAAACACTAAATAACTTTTTACACAATGTACTTGGGATAAAGTGTACTTAGGATTTTGACGAAGTATCAAAATAGTTACCTAGCGAGCTGGGTAACTATTTTGATACAAAGAGAAATTCCTAAAATACTGTTTATCAAAAAGTAGAAATTTAAAATCATTATCGTAATGTGTAAATGCTTGAAAAAAGATGTCCGTCACGTAGATTTCTACCCTATAAAGATATTTTATCAATTGGTTGCATATTATAAAATCGACTTTTCATTAGCCCCATAGAAGTTGGACTCATAACTCCTTCACAATCACATCTAGTCATTACCGTTACAACAGTGGTAGTATTGTAGGTTGGTAATGTGGTTGTAAAAGACGTACCATCAGATGCTACCTAGCCTCCAGCAAAGCTGTCAGTAGAATATTTCAAAAATTATCCTACTATTAAATATTTGACAAAATTTTATACTACTATTTCAAAGAACGTTTTTTGTTTAGAGGGGTAGAGTTCGCTTATAGTTATATGAATCTGAGAAGAATCCAAAAGGACATACCTTTTCCGTTTCATCAATGTAATTACACGGATAATTTAACAGCTAAATAGTGCTGAGTCTTTTGATGTATAATCGGTAGGGAGAAATGTGTTTTGTGAAAATTAAATGGAGATCCAAATTCAGCTGTTATTTGGATTTTTTATGTAAGGGA
>CAKZUM010000710.1 GCA_937921525.1 uncultured Saprospiraceae bacterium | reverse complement strand
GAAGCCGTAAATGGTCTTCCAGTTGATAGCATCTATGAATTAGATTGCAGTCAATTCCCCATAGGTATCTATACTATAGAATTACATAGTTATACAGGTGTATTTAAAAAGACCTTCTCTAAGTAACGACAAAAAAACTTGTGATCCTTGCATGGTCGATGGTTTAAGTTACAAACTTAAACCATCGACTCTATAAGGATTTTAAGTTATGGAAATACCAAAGTTCATCTTTTTGTCGAAATAAACACGTAAAACAATATAGTGTTTATTCCACTTTTTATATATCGAAAATTGAGTCTTGATTGTCAACGTTTCACAAGCATTCTCCATTCTCCATTCACAATTCTCCATTCACAATTCTCCATTCACAATTAAAACTAATGTAGTTTAAAGGTTAAACCTTATTTATCCATCCGATCCTGTATTTTCCGCACCAGCACATTAATATCGTAGTAATCTTCCGAAAAAATAGTGGCTTGCTTATTCCTTCGTTCTAAGACCAACATTTTAGACTTTCCTACAGCCATATTGGGGTCCACAAACGATTTTTGTTGATCTGTGTATATCCCTGCCCGAATAATTTCAGTATAAGGTATCTTTCCTTGATAACAAGTCATATGATCTTCATATAAATTAATTGGCTGAATCCGATAAGAATTCCAGGTACTTAAAAATAAGGTGGCGAAAAACATCATAGCCAACAAACCACACATCAAAAAACTAACTTGTTTATACGGACCTTTTAGCTTTGAAATTTTATTGGCTTGTATGAGAAAGGCGAATAAGAGGAACCCTAATGTCAAAAAAAATAAAATTAGTATAGTCGTATAGGATTTATCTGGTATAGCTGTAAATAATGGCTCCATATATATTTTTGTTAACGTAAAGCTGCTGTCGGATGGCGACAAAAACCTTATCATCGGACGGCGTTAGTCATCCGACGATAAGGTTTGCACCAGAAAATGAATGAAATTTTCCATTCTCTTTGGTTGCAATTAATGAACTTGCAAAGTAGTAGAAAGTTTTGAATTTGTATGCTTAATTGATTTGAGTGTAGAACAATTCAGGGGCATCTTTCAAAAATTGATCGGATCACTTGCAGTGTCCGATCAAGCTGTACGTTTCATTGGACCACTTACAGTGGAATAGAAAATGAGCTTATGGAATTGCCTATTTTTTCCTAAAACATTAGAAGTTTAACAATATATTTTTGGGAAGCATTTTGACACATATAGTAAAAAGGTGTCATGCGAAAGAAATAACAGCAGAAGATAAGACAAAATAGTATGTGTTTTATTAATTTTCATATCGCATTGATAATCAATTATTAATGAAAATTTGATTATTTTAATAAATTATTTGATTATTTTCAACTTAAACAAAGTGTTTGTAATCAAAAAAATGAAACAATTGTTAAATTACATAGGCGTATAGGGGAACAGCCAACTTTTTTGGAAAAAAAAGTGGTAAAAAGTGGGAAGAAGTGGTAAAAAACTCTACTTTTGATTGAAGATAAGAGAATTTAAACCATTTTTCATCAAACGAGATGCCTCAACTACTAGGAGAATATGATTGCAAGATTGATGCAAAAGGGCGTGTACGTATGCCTTCTGCACTCTTGAAGCAGTTGGGGGAATCTGAAAACTACAAATTTGTAGTTAATCGAGGATTCGATAAATGCTTAATGTTATATCCTCAAGAAGTTTGGAATAAAATTACGAAAGATATTGATGAGTTGAATGTCTACGATGAAAAAAACCGAGCGTTTGTAAGGTATTTTTATAGAGGTGCCTCAGAGATAGCTACGGATTCGGCAGAAAGACTCTTGTTTCCTAAGCGATTAACCGCTTATGCTGGTATTACAAAAGAGGTAGTACTATTTGCTTATAAAGATCGAGTGGAGGTGTGGGATGCAGCAGCCTACGAAGAGCAGTTGGATAACGAACCACAAGATTTCTCTAGTCTTGCTCAACAAGTAATGACGAAAGAAGAGGATAAGAAAGTAGAAGTGGAAGTACAGGTAAGCAGTAAGCCTGGTACTGGATGGACATCCGATCAATAACATAAGAACAAAACTTGGAATTTAGCGACTATCATATACCGGTACTACTTTCTGAAAGTATATCGGCATTAAAAATAAATCCTTCGGGAGTTTACGTTGATGTCACCTTCGGTGGTGGCGGACATTCCAAAGTGATTTTAGAACACCTGAATGACAAAGGTCATTTAATAGGCTTTGATCAAGATGCAGATGCAGAAAAAAATGTGCCTGATGATAAGCGATTTTCATTTGCGCATAGTAACTACAGTTACTTAAAGCAATTTATCCGCTTATATGGGCATAAAGAAGTAGATGGCATCTTAGCGGATTTAGGCGTTTCTTCTCACCAATTCGATGAAGGAGACAGAGGCTTTACTTTTCGTCAAGATACCTTATTGGATATGCGAATGAATCAGTCTAGTGATAAAACAGCGATTGATGTTTTAAATGACTATTCGCCTGAGGAATTGCAACAAGTGTTGAGTGAATATGGAGAAGTTAGAAATGCAAAAACGGTTGCACAAAAGATAGCTTCAGAACGAAGGAATAGAGAGATTAGAACTTCTGGGCAGTTTTTACATTTGCTAGAGCCGCTAATACGAGGCAATCGAAATCGTTATCTATCTCAGATTTTCCAAGCATTGAGAATAGAAGTCAATGATGAAATCAACTCCTTAAAGACATTTATAGAAGAGGCGGCACAAGCTTTAAAACCGGGTGGCCGTTTAGTCGTGATAAGTTATCACTCTTTAGAAGATCGAGTGGTCAAGAATTTTTTCAAGGCAGGTAATTTTAAAGGGATTCCAGAAAAAGACTTTTATGGAAATATATTGAAGCCTTTCAAACAGATCACTAGAAAACCACTAGTACCCTCTGAGGAAGAAATCAAAAGAAACCCTAGAGCCCGCAGTGCAAAAATGAGAGTAGTTGAAAAGAATCTAGACAACTAGCTGATGGCAAAGAAAAAGAAAAATTATACTGCTTTAAGTACGATAAGTGCGAAGTGGGTATTGAATAATTTACCATTTGTATTTTTTGTAGGCTTGTTAGCCACTGCTTATATCGCTAATAGACATTATTCCGAAAAAGCAGTTAGAGATATTCAAACCCTACAAGAAGATGTTCAGAAATTGAGACTACGCTATCTTTCTTTGAAATCTGAGTTAATGTATGATACAAAACATTCAGAGGTAGAAAAAGTAGTAGCGGAACAAGGCTTGACCAATAAAGGCAAGCAACCAAAAAAAATCATCGTCGATTAAGAAGTGGTTTTTAATAACCCTTCTAGAGAAAACTAATATTCTTTGACTGTTTTCATTGGATTTGTCTAAGAATCAAAACTACTACTTGGCAAAGATAATTAACATAAAAAACGAGGTATTAATCAGAGTCTATATCGTTGGATTTATGATTCTATTATTTGCTATCGTTGTTATTTGGAAAGCCATACATATACAGGTTTGGGAAGGAGATAAGTGGCAGACGATGCGTGACAAACTAGTAATTGAAGAAAAAACCCTCCAAGCAGAGAGGGGCAATATATTCGCTGCGGATGGCAGTATTTTAGCCACCGCACTTCCGTTCTTTGACATACGATTTGATCCTACTATTGTAAGCGATGAAATTTTTGAAGAAAATGTAGATTCTTTGGCTAGATGCTTGTCATCTATTAATTTATCTCGTACAGAGGGCGGTTGGAAACAAGCAATAGAAGACAGCCGTGCTACTGGTAATAAGTATTTAAAAATCAAGAATACTGTAGACTTCACAGAGTTAGAACGCATCAAAACATTTCCAATTCTTAATTTAGGTCGCTATCAAGGAGGCTTGATAGCAGAAGAAAGATTCAGCAGAAAAAAACCTTTTAATTCTCTTGCCCATCGAACGATTGGGCGGGTAGATACCAGTAGAAATATAAACATAGGCCTTGAAGGCTATTTTAACAATGATCTAAAAGGAGAGTCTGGTAAACGTTTAATGTATAGACTAGCTGGTGGTGATTGGATTCCAGTTGGTGACTTGACTCAAATTGAGCCACAAAAAGGAAAAGATATAGTTACGACCCTTGATATAAATTTACAAGATATTACGCACAACGCTTTGTACGGAGCACTCGAAAAGCACAATGCAGCCTACGGGACTGCTATTGTGATGGAAGTAAAAACGGGTGCAATTAAAGCGATTGCCAATTTACAACAAAACGACAGAGGTGGCTACGGAGAACTATTCAATTTTGGGGTAGGTACTTTATTTGAGCCTGGCTCTACTTTTAAATTAGCCTCTATCATGGCTTTGTTAGAAGATGGCCATATCGAATTAGACAACCTCATTGAAATAGACTCTGGTCGCTATGAGTTTTATGAAGAAACCTTAGTAGATTCTGGAAAAGAATCTTTTGTTTCAGATACGATCTCTATCCGTCGTGCCTTCGAAATATCCTCTAATGTAGGAATGGCAAAACTGGTAAATTATTTCTACGGTAAGAATAAACGAACCGCAGAGCAATTTATCAATCGCCTAAAATCTTTTTATTTACATCTGCCAACAGGTGTGGAGATAAAAGGAGAAGAAAAGCCTTACATTAAAGAAGCTTACAACAAAGAAGATTTATGGAGTGGTACCACCTTACCTTGGATGGCAATTGGTTATGAAACCATGTTCACCCCTCTTCAAATACTCACTTTCTATAACATGGTGGCAAATGATGGCTTATTAATGAAGCCAACTTTGGTCACTGAAATGCAACTCTTTGGAGAAACGATAGAAAAATTTCCACCTACTGTCGTCAATAGACGAATAGTATCGAAAGCAACTATCAAAAAAGTCAAAGAGTTATTAGAAGGTGTAGTAGAGCGAGGGACAGCAATGGAGTTAAAAACGAATCAATACCGTTTCGCAGGTAAAACAGGTACGACACAAGCCAATTATCATAAAATAAAGAAAACTGAAATTCATCATGTAGCCTCTTTTGTGGGATATTTTCCTGCAGAAAATCCAATCTACTCTTGTATTGTCGTTATAGATGATCCCCGTGTAAACAGTTATTATGGGGGAGAAGTAGCGGGTCCTGTTTTTCGAAAAATTGCTGATCGGTGTTTTGAAACACAATCAGCATTCTATCAATCCATGACAAACGTGAACAGTTCCATATCCAAGCTCCGAACAGAGGACCTACCGAAAAAGGATATAGGCTATCAAGAAGATTTTCAGTCTATTTTTACTCACTTAGGATTGCAACATCGACAACCCTCCACCTCAGAATGGACTTTGATTCAAGCAGAATCTGATTCTTTAAGTTTTAATAGAAGAATGATTCCTGAAAAAGAAGTACCTAATGTAGTAGGAATGGGTTTGAGAGATGCCCTATTTATACTAGAAAATAGAGGACTAGAAGTTACAGTTGGTGGCGTGGGTAAAGTGGTTAGACAATCATTGATCCCTGGTACCAAGATTAGAGGACAACAAATTAAGCTCTATCTAGGATAGGCTGATTAATTAAAGCTCCTCACACTATGAAAATTTCTCAATTACTATCAGGAATTGCCATCGAGAACACTATCGGTGATTCCGACAAACAAATAACTTCCACTGTTTTTGATTCTAGAAAAGTAGAGCAGGGTAGCCTGTTTGTAGCTGTGCGAGGCACACAAGTGGATGGACATCAGTACATCTCGAAAGCTATTAAACTCGGTGCCGTTGCAATTGTCTGTGAGGATATACCAGAAAAAGAAGACCAAGTAGCTCACACAACTTATATACAAGTAGCAGATACGTCTGTTGCATTGGGCTTAATCGCTCAAAATATATACGATCACCCGTCAAGAAAACTACAGCTAATAGGCGTTACTGGAACGAATGGAAAAACGACGATCGCCACGCTTCTATACCAATTATTTACTCAATTGGGATACAAGGTGGGACTGTTGTCTACCGTGGAGAATAAGATTGGTTCTCAAGTCCTAAAGGCTACACACACAACACCCGACGCACTGACTATCAACGCTTTACTCCAACAAATGGTAGAAGCAGGATGCACCTACGCATTTATGGAAGTCAGTTCACATGCTATTCACCAAAACAGAATAAAAGGTTTACAATTCAGAGGAGGGATATTTACTAACTTATCCCATGACCATCTGGATTACCATAAAACCTTTAAAGAATATATTAACGCAAAGAAAAAGTTCTTTGACGATTTGCCTGACACCGCATTTGCTTTGACTAACATAGACGATAAGCAAGGTCGAATAATGGTACAAAATACAAAAGCGGAGATAGCAACTTATAGTTTACAAAGAATAGCAAGCTATAAAGCTAAAATACTGGAAAATAGAATTGATGGTTTGCATCTAACATTCAACGACCAAGCAGTATTTTGTAGACTAATAGGTGTCTTCAATGCTTATAATTTATTATCGGTGTATGGAGTGGGGGATTTATTAGGAGTGGATCCAGAAGAATTATTGTTGATACTGAGCAATCTTAAAGCCGCAGAAGGTCGATTTGATACAGTAATACTTCAAGGAAAGATAGGCATTATTGACTATGCCCATACGCCAGATGCACTAGAAAATGTGTTGAATACTATTCAGAAAATAGCCACTAAGGCACAACAAATTATAACCGTGGTTGGCTGCGGAGGAGATAGAGATCGAAAGAAAAGGCCTATTATGGCCAAAGTGGCTTGTCAAAAAAGTGATACCATTATTTTGACATCGGATAATCCTCGCAGTGAAGACCCGCATCATATTTTGGAAGAAATGGAACAAGGTGTTCCAGAATCAGCTTCTGACAAAGTATTAGTGATTGAAAATAGAGCGCAAGCAATAAAAACAGCTTGTAAGCTAGCTAAGGTAGGAGATATTATCCTCATAGCTGGAAAAGGACATGAAAAATACCAAGAAATAAAAGGGGAAAAGTTTCCTTTTGACGATAAACAGACTTTAATAAACAAACTTCGTTAGCGTTAAGGGAGCAGCCTTGCTGAAGGAATCAAAAACATAGTCACGCATGTAATGATAGCAAAGCTGCAACCTGCAACGCCTAAAAGTAATTTGTACTAAGAACTATTATCATTCTCAGATTGATGTTTTGAACAGATTACAGCGAGTAATTTTTGTAAAGATTGGAAAGGCACTATTTCATTAACAATCCAAATAAAAGTTAATTATACTCGCTGTATCTGTTTTTTTGAACAGATAACTAGTCATTTAGTTTTCAAACTACGCTAAAACAAAGCAATTACCGTTTTAAGTCGACAATATACTAAACACAACTAGTAAGTTAGTATTTTTTTTAATATTAAAAAAGATTTTGTGATCTAGATTGATGTTAAGGAAATAAAATATACTAATTCGGACTATATTAAACTACAGGTAGATAATTCTTTTAGAAGGGACATCTAATAAGGAAATAGATAATAAATAATCTATTCCTAAAGAGAAGAATTTATACCAGCGGAAGAAAACTATGCTTTACCATCTATTTGAGTGGCTTGAGACAGCTTATGAAATAAAAGGAGCAAGTCTTTTTCAATTTATTACCTTTAGAGCAGGAGTAGCGGCTATTTTATCTTTGATTATCTCTATTATATTCGGAGGCAGAATCATTCGCTTTTTACGGAGACAGCAAGTCGGAGAAACAGTTAGAGATCTAGGGCTAAAGGGACAAAAAGAAAAAGAAGGAACGCCTACAATGGGCGGTGTTATTATTGTTCTAGCAATAATGATTCCTTGCCTCCTACTGAATGATTTGACAAATACCTATGCACTATTAATGCTATTCGCAACGATATGGATGGCGAGTATAGGTTTTTTGGATGATTACATTAAAGTTTTTAAAAAAGATAAACAAGGACTTCAAGGGAAGTTTAAAATATTAGGACAAATCGTATTAGGAGCAATTGTTGGAATTGTTATGTTGTATAGCCAAGATATAGTGGTCAGGATGGATATAGAAGCAGCTTTCGACAAAAATTATACGATTACAGAAATACTAGAAGTACCAATAGATGAGACGAACCCTTCAAAAGTGAAGGAGTGGGCCTATATCAAGGAACCTTTAACGACTGTTCCTTTCTTGAAAAATAATGAATTGAATTATTCCAATTTTTTATCTTTCTTGGGAAAAGACGCTAAGAAATACGTCGGACTATTGTTTATCCCTTTGATAATAGTAGTGGTATCTGCTGTATCAAACGGCGCAAACTTGACAGATGGATTAGATGGCTTGGCTACAGGGGTCTCCGCTATAGTAAGTGGAACACTCTGCATTCTGGCATATGTATCTAGTAATACGGTATTTGCGGACTATCTAAATATACTATACCTCCCATTTAGTGAAGAATTAGTTATTTATAGTGCCTGTTTGATCGGAGGATGTGTTGGATTTTTATGGCATAATGCCTATCCCGCACGCGTATTTATGGGAGATACAGGAAGTCTAATGCTAGGAGGTGTCATTGCGACATTGGCTATTTTGATTAGAAAAGAACTAATGATTCCTTTACTGTGTGGTATTTTCTTGGTAGAAAATCTATCTGTAATGGTTCAAGTTTCTTACTTTAAATACACGAAGAAAAAATATGGGGAAGGCAGAAGGATATTATTAATGTCCCCTTTGCATCACCACTATCAAAAGAAGGGAATGCACGAAGCCAAAATTGTTTCTAGATTTTGGATTGTTTGTGTATTACTAGCGATCCTTACGATTATTACTTTGAAAATTAGATAACACGACAACAATAAAAACTTGATCTTTTTTACTAGTGTTCATAGAAACATTAGTATTTTGAATCAAGAAATAGAGCTAAGAAATAAATTAATTTCTTGCTTATATACCATGAGAAAACTACATCTGCCTTTACTAAGGTATTATAAAAACAACAGGTATTCACCTAATTAGTTTTTTAATACCCACTCTGGACTATTTGAAAAAACTTCCGAGAAAAGTTAAGCTTTTGTAGTGGTATTACTATACTACTTACACTTATCATGCTGTGATAATAAGTAAGAGTTAAACAAAATTACTACGGGCTAAAAGTATTTAGGAAGATTTTTGACTATTTCAAGAACTACTGTTCTGCTGTCATTGCTGAGTCCCCCTCACTGACAGGGACATGGTCTCTCCTTCCTTAGATACCCCCCTAAATATAACATTAGATAAAGACTTACTATCTTAAGAAGTCAGATCGCTATGCTGTCAGAAGCCAGATCGCTGCGCTGTCAGATTGCACACTACTGGACATTTTAAAGAGCAGAGAATAGAGAGCAGAGAGTAGAGACAGATTTCGTTTAAAAAAATGACGAAATCTCATAGTTTTTTAAACGAAATCTGTCTCTGCTCTCGCTTCTCTGCTCTCTGTTCTAAAAATGTTCAGCCTTGTAAGGACGATCTGACGACTGACTTCTTCATAAAATAGTAACTAAAAAGATAAAAGTACATGTCCCTAAGTAGTAGAATTTCTGCCGAATTAAGAGGTGATCCAGTAATCTGGATGATTGTGGCTTTGTTGGCAATGTTCTCTATTGTGATCGTGTATAGTTCTACAGGTACATTAGCATTTCAATACCATCAAGGAGATACAGGGTTCTTTCTAATGAAGCACTTATTATTACTTGGTTTTGGTTTGTTTTTGACCTACATCTGTTACCTAATGCACCCCATGCGGTATTCCAAAATGGCAGCGACACTATTTTTGATAGCTATACCGCTTTTAGTGTACACATTGGCACTCGAAGGAGAAAACCAAGGTAGAAGATGGATTGAAATACCGTTTGTAGGCTTGACTTTTCAGACGTCAGATTTTGCCAAACTAGCAGTCATTATTTATTTAGCCAAGGCTATATCTATTACAGAATATATTAGAGATTTTAACAGTGCATTCTTGCCTGTAATCATTCCTGTAGTAATTATTTGTGGATTGATTGCACCAGCAGATTTATCAACTGCTATTTTATTATTTCTAACCTGTATGTTAATGATGTTTATTGGTCGAGTAGATATGAAATATATCGGCTTGCTGATAATGTGCATGGTCATGGTATTTGCCGTTCTAATTATTCTAGGTGATTTTTTCCCAGAGATAGTCCGATCTGATACCTGGACAGCAAGGATGAGGGAGTTCAATAGTAATGATGGTGGCTATCAAGTGCAGCACTCTATGATGGCGATTGCTAGTGGTGGCTTGATTGGACTGGGACCCGGAAATAGTTTGCTAAGAAACTCATTACCAAATCCTTATAATGATTTTATCTTCTCTACAATATGCGAAGAGTACGGACTGATTGGAGGAGTGACTATCATAGGTTTATACCTACTACTACTTTTTAGAGTAGCTAGATTGGTAACGAATAGTAGTAAGGGCTTTAGTGCCATGTTGGCTTTAGGTTTGACCTTGAGTATGGTCATTCAAGCCTTGATAAATATAGCAGTAGCAGTCCACTTGATACCCGTTACAGGTCAAAATTTACCATTAGTAAGTTATGGAGGAACCTCATTAATATTCACTTGTATCTCTTTCGGCATTATTTTAAGTGTAAGTAAGAATATAGAGAAGCTAAATATGGAAGGGGCGGCAGTAGAATAGCTTTTAAAACATGAGTAAAAAATTAAAAGTAATCATAAGTGGAGGTGGATCAGGTGGCCATATTTATCCTGCAATTGCCATAGCGAATGCGCTCAAAAAGCAGCGGCCAGATATAGCTATTTTATTCGTGGGTGCAAAAGGGAAAATGGAGATGGAGAAAGTACCAAAAGCGGGCTTTCCAATTGAAGGTTTATGGATTAGTGGTTTTCATAGAAAATTGACCTTACGGAATTTATCTTTTCCTTTCAAACTAATTAGTAGTTTATGGAAAGCTAGAAAAATCCTTAAAAGATTTCGACCCGATGTCGTTATTGGAGTAGGTGGATTTGCAAGTGGACCCACTTTGGAGATGGCGAGCAGAATGGGAATTCCTATTTTGGTACAAGAACAAAACTCTTATGCAGGGATGACCAATAAACTATTGGCTAAAAAAGCAGATAGAATTTGTACTGGGTATCAAAATATGGAGCGATTTTTTCCAAAAGATAAGTTGAAGTGGACAGGTAATCCTGTGAGAGCAGATATAAGAGAATTAGCTCATTTAAAAGAAAAAGGGCTAACACATTTTAATTTAGATTCAAGCAAAAAAACAATTCTTTTATTTGGAGGAAGTTTAGGTGCTAAAACGCTAAACGAAGCGATGGCAGCTAACACTAAAATCCTTCAAGAAAATAAAGAGATACAAGTTATCTGGCAAGCAGGATCGCTTTATATTGAAGCGTATCAATCTACCGCAACTGCAAAATTGCCTAGCGTCCAAATTCGAGCTTTTCTCGATAGAATGGACTTGGCCTATGCAGTAGCAGATGTAGTAATTTGTAGAGCAGGTGCTTTAACTATTTCAGAATTGTGTATGGTTGGTAAACCAGCAATCCTGATACCTTCGCCAAATGTGGCAGAGGATCATCAAACTAAAAATGCCTTGGCATTAGTGGAAAAGGAAGCAGCGATTTTAGTAGAAGATCAACAAGCTAAGCAGCGAATGATTCCGGAAGCTATCCATATTATGAGTAACGAAGCATTATCAAAAAAGCTGAGCCAGAACGTTCGCCGATTAGAAAAACCAAATGCTGCTGTGGATATAGCAACAGAGGTTTTAAGCTTAGTCTCTTGAGAGAACGCTGCGCTGTCAGAAGTCAGATCGCTTCGTTGTCAGATTCTAGCGTGATTTGAGCGAGATGCTATCAGAGATCGCTAGACTTCAGTATGAATGTTATGTAGCATCTAGAAGTCAACATAATAAGTCTGACACCTGACAGTCAACGGAGTTGACGATCTGAACTCTGACTTCTAAACAATGACCTCTGACTTCTAAATAAACAAGTATTTATCATTGAAAAAACCATCAAAAAAACTAGAAGTAGCAAGAACGCTTAAATTTGTTGGATCTTTGATTTTGGTCTTGCTTATAATAGGAATCATTATAGCAGCGGCCAAAAGAAAAACAGCCACAAAAACGAAAGCGGTGGTCGTACAAATTGAGCCGTTGCCAGAAGGTCAGGATCTGATAACAATAGGTGATGTCTTGGCTATACTAGATAGAAGTTTTGGTTTTTCTTTAGAAGGGATGCCACATGGTGCTGTCAATATAGAGCGAGTAGAAAGAGTCTTGGAAAATGATCCTTTTGTAGCAGATGCAGATGCTTATATTGATGCAGAGAATAAAGTACAAATTGTGATTACTCAACGGGTGCCAGTAATGCGAATTATTGATGGCTTAGGAGTAAATTATTACTTAGATGCCAATGGTAAAAAGTTGCCACTATCAAGAAATTATACAGCTAGGGTGCTGATTGCATCTGGAAATATTCCACCATTTATTCCAGACTTTAGGTCGCAAAAAGATCATCTTTTGTTTCAAACATTTGATTTGTCAAAACAGATTCTAGCGGATGATTTTTTATGGGCGATGGTGGAGCAAATTTATTTAAATAAAAAGAAGGAATTTGTTTTAATACCCAAATTAGGGAAACAAAAAATCTACTTAGGCACTTATGAAAATATGTCGGATAAATTAGCAAATTTAAAATTGTTTTATTCAAAGGCAATTGCAGAGGAAGGATGGCAAAAATACAGCGCTTTTGATTTGAGATTTAACGGACAAATTATAGGAAGACGATAATAACTGTTCAAGGATTAATTGACAGTGATATATAAATAATAACCATACTACTAGACATTTTGAAGAGCAGACCAGCCCGAATGCCGTCAGGCGGGCGGGGAAGCGAGAGCAGAGAATAGAGACAGATTACGTTTAAAAAATGACGAATTTTTGTCGTTCTCTGATCGAGATACGTCTCTCTTCTCTGCTCTCTGTTCTAAACAATGCCCAGTAGTGTAAATAACCAAGGATTAACCATAAAGTAGTGTGTATTCAATACCTACTGCTAACTTACTAGAAAACACTAGATCATGGAGTTAAACACTAAAGAACAAAAAGAATTAATAGTCGCATTAGATATTGGGACAACAAAAGTTTGTGCTATTGCTGGCAGAAGAAATGAGCACGGTAAACTAGAAGTATTGGGTATTGGAAAAGTAGCATCTACAGGTGTTATTCGTGGGGTTGTAACAAATATAGAGAAAACAGTAAAAGCCATTGCTGATGCGGTAGCCTTAGCAGAAAGGCAAGCTTCAACTAAGTTTAGAGTAGTACATGTAGGTATTGCTGGTCAACATATTAAAAGCTTACATCATAGAGGTTTACTAACAAGAGAAGATGTTAATACGGAAATAGGAGATGGAGATATTAATAAATTAGTGAGTGATATGCATCGTTTAGTATTGCCACCGGGAGATAAAATTATCCATGCCATTCCACAAGATTATACAGTAGATGGGGAACAGGGTATTATAGATCCTATTGGTATGTCAGGAATTAGATTGGAAGCTAACTTTCATATTATCACTGGCCAAATTTCGGCTTCCAATAATTTGAGAAAGTGTATAGAAAAAGCAGGATGTGAAGTAGCTGATATTACTTTGGAACCTATTGCTTCCTCCGATTCTGTTTTGAGTGACGAAGAAAAAGAAGCAGGAGTTGCACTAGTAGATATAGGAGGAGGAACAACGGATATTTCTGTATTCTATGACGGTATATTGAGACATACGGCTATCGTTCCTTTTGGTGGAGATGTCGTTACTAAAGACATCAAAGAAGGATGCACGGTGATGAAAAACCAAGCAGAAAAATTAAAAGTTAAGTTTGGTTCTGCCTTAGCAGAGGAGGTATATGATAATAGGGTCATTGCAATTCCCGGTTTAAAAGGAAGAGATCCTAAAGAAATATCTGAAAAGAATCTTGCGCTCATTATCCAAGCAAGAGTAGAAGAAATATTAGATTACGTGATGCACCAGATTCAGTTATCTGGATATGAGCATAAATTAATTGGCGGTATCGTATTGACTGGTGGAGGTGCTTTACTAAAAAATATAGATAAGCTAACGGAATTTCACACAGGCATTACCACTAGAATTGGTATACCAGCAGAACAATTAGCGAGTGGTAACTTGGAGCAACTTTATAGCCCTGTATATTCTACAGTAGTCGGATTATTATTAAAAGGAATCGAAAGAGTAGAAGCTGGTGAATTAGTATACTCTCATGAAATCAAAGTACCAGTAGTAGAGGAAGTAGTAGAAGAGATACCCGAAGAGATACTGACAAAGGAAGACAAAAGTTATTCAAAAGTATTTAAAAGAATTAGAGACTGGTTTGAAGCGGAACCAGATGCAGAATACTATTAAAAAGAAGAGAGAGTAGAGAATAGAGACGAAATACGTTTAGAAAATGAGAAATTTAATTAATTGAAAACGAATACTGTCTCTACTCTCTGTCCTCTGCTCTCTACTCTCAAAAATAATGACCAACAAAAAACAAAATCAATTAACTGAGAAAACTTTCGAACTATGATTTTTGATATGCCCAAAGATGGAGGATCTATAATTAAAGTACTTGGTGTAGGAGGAGGAGGAAGTAATGCTGTCACACACATGTTCAAACAAGGCATTGTGGGAGTAGATTTCGCCATAAGTAACACGGATATCCAGGCGATGGATACCAGTCCTGTACCAGTGAAACTACAACTAGGTCCTGCGCTAACAGATGGTCGGGGTGCTGGCTCTAAACCTCAAGTAGGTAGGGAAGCTTGTATCGAATCATTGGAAGAGGTAACTCGTTTTTTAAGTGATGGTACAAAGATGTTATTTGTAACCGCTGGAATGGGTGGCGGTACAGGGACAGGAGCTGCTCCAATCATTGCTAAAACGGCCCAAGAGATGGGGATTTTAACAGTTGGAATTGTCACCTTACCTTTTACATTCGAGGGGCGAAGAAGAATGTCTCAAGGATATGAAGGACTAGAAGAATTAAAGAATAATGTAGATACGCTTGTCGTCATTTCTAATGATAAACTACGGCGCATTTTCGGTAATCTTTCACTAACAGAAGCTTTTGGACAAGCAGATAGCGTTTTAACAACAGCAGCCAAAGGAATCGCAGAAATTATTACCGTACCGGGATATGTAAACGTAGATTTTGAAGATGTAAATACAGTGATGCGAGGTAGTGGTGTTGCCATTATGGGTACTGCTGCTGCTGAAGGAGATGATCGAGCAAAACGAGCAGTAGATGATGCTTTAAATTCTCCTTTATTAGAAGATAGTAATATCAAAGGAGCAGAGCATATCTTATTAAATATTACTTCTGGTGTCAAGGAAGTAACAATGGACGAAATTTTTGAAATTACAGAATTCGTTCAAGAAGAAGCGGGCTTTGGAACTAATTTAATCTGGGGTAATTGTTTTGATGAGACCTTGGGCGATAAAATTAGTGTAACCATCATAGCAACTGGTTTTGAAAGTAAAACAGATAAAATCGAAAAAGAAGAAGAGACAAGAATAGTAGTTAATTTGGATGATGAAGAACCCGTACAATCCAAAAAAAAAGATTCCTTGGATTTAACAACCCTTAGTACAGAGGAGGCTAATATTTTTGAATTTGAGGATGTACAAACTAGAGTAGAACGATATAGAAAAGGGCATTATTCTTACGAAGAACCCTATCTAAAGGAAGATAAAGAAATACTGGAGCAACGTAGTCGAAAGGAAAAGAGTAAAAAGAAAACTAAAGGCTCCGTCTCCAAATTAAATAATCCTAAAGTAATAAATGATCTGGAAAACCAACCAGCTTATTTGAGACGGAATATTAAACTAAACAAAGTGCCTCATTCTTCTGAAGAAACGCACTCCAACTGGTCTGTATCTGACGAAGAAGAACCAGACATTACTTCTAGTAATTCTTTTTTACATGGCAATGTTGATTAAATAAATAAGAAAGGCGGAAAGCCTTAAAAACATATCGAATCTTTCTTTCTTGGGCAGTCTAGT
>CAKZUM010000709.1 GCA_937921525.1 uncultured Saprospiraceae bacterium | reverse complement strand
AGCTATACAAGATGCAAAAAAAGAAAACTTGCCTACTATAATTGAAGTACCTATTGGAAATGGATTGCCTAGTACCAATCGATTTAAAGCTTTACCTAAAATCAGGTAATCTTTTGATAATCAGAAGATTGCAAATAAAGTGTCAAACTGTTTTAGGATAACTCACATTGAAGCCGATAATATATATTATGTTAAGTAGTGGTTCTATTAAAAAGGAATCGTCAAAAAAATACAGACCGCTAACCGCAAATGATGGATGCGCGAAAAGAAAGCTTTTTATGGAAAATGACAAAAAATAAAAGTCGTAGTAAAGGTGAAAGAATAAGTTGCTCATCTACGTTTACTAAACCTCAAAGGTTTAGTAAACGTGCTTCCCCTACCCTCGGATGCAGACTGGCAAAGACCAAAATTTATTTTTTAGAATCTAATTCTATCACCTCTGTATCAATTTCTTCTGTCAATTTTTCTTTGATTTCCTTATACCCTTCTAATTGTATAGTAAGTGCTTCTTTCTCCGATTCATCTGTTGCATTTTTTAAATCTTCATTGCATTGTTTGATTTGTGCTTCTACCTCTGACAAGGAATTTTTACGTTCTTCAATTACTTGGGCTTCCTCTGCTTTATCAAAAATCTTATCCTCTGGGGCGTCTGTTTGTACGACTTCCTCGTGTCTTTGGGGCTTTGTAGGAATAAAAACGGTCTCACCCACTTGGCGTTGATTCATAAAGTTAGGCGATACTATTTCTATATCGGCGTCATGCAATGCATCCAACATCATGGCATTTAATCGGGATTGAGAACTTAATATCGTTTTTACATTTTCTTCCAAACCTGCAATAGTATATACAATGGAAAAATCTCCTAATTCCGTGATCCGAACAAAAGCATCTTTTAAACCTGCTCTTTCTGCTGCATCTAATAAGGCTTTCTCCACCTTCTGACGATTGACGTCATAGCCAAGTGAACAAACTCCTTTAATAAAAGTACCTGAAAGTCTCGTAACTTTTACGGGATTGGTTGCTAAATATAAATTAGGCAAGGTGGTTAAATCTCTCGTTTCCGTCTGTATTTCGGTATGAAATAAACCCCGTTCTGTTATCCTACCAAAATGCTCATTAACAGCAATGAAATCACCTGGTTTGAAACTATTAATCGTTCTTAGCATCACCCCTGCTAGTCCGTTTCCAATGAAAGTGGCTGAACTCAAAGCTAACACAGCGGAGATCACGATCCCTATTAAGCTGGTTATCTGACCTCTTAATGACTCACTCATTGGTAAGGACAAGATAATGGCAATAATTCCTGTCAACGCAATGGAAAATAAAACTATTGTACGAATAATTCCCCAGTCTGATTTCCCTTTTGCTTGCCGATCTAATACGGATTTGGTAAGCCAGTATATAGCGATTAGCGTAATGACGGTAAAAAAGGTACCTGAGAAACTTAGTACAACATCAAGGATATTGTCTAACATATTTATCTGTTTATATTTTGGTTCTTTGACAAATCTAATGGAAACGATTAAACAAAAATAAAAATCAACACTTCCTCTGGTCGCTTTTGATTTTTGTTTTTAATTGAACACTAGACTTAATTCTGAATGGAGAATTGTGAATTGAAACACTACTGAATTTATCAAAGAATGATATTTTATTGACCATATTAATTAGTCTAAGTCACGAATTTAACTTGTTATTTATTGTTTATATCACTTTCCCTTTATTTAGAAGCCCTTTAGGATCCATGCTCTTTTTCAATGTCTTCATTAAAGAAATTTCTTCTGGACTTCTAGAAAAGGATAAATAAGTTTTCTTGTCCCACCCTATCCCATGTTCCGCAGAAATAGAACCGCCAAGCTTTTTTAACGGTTTATAGATGGTTTTATTGATTTGATGAATTAGCTTTTTGCTTTGTTTGGTTTTTCCTATGGAAAAATGAATATTCCCATCTGCAACATGTCCAAGTGGATAGACTAAATTTACTTCTGGAATTTCAAATAATTTCTTAACGATCTTTTTTACATATTTTCCAATTTCAGGAATCGGAATACTAATGTCATATTGTTGATTATTTTGACACGCACCAATCATAACGTGTACATCTTCTCGAATCTGCCAAAACCAATTTAGATCAGACTCCGTGAAAGCAATTGCTGCCTCAGCGATTAACTTGTCATTCATTGCGGTTTCTAATAATGCTTGTAAGGTCTCTAAATCCTTCTGTTGATGACTGCCTAAGGTTTCAACTAGTACATAATAGGGATAATCATATGGTAAAGGGGATTTTACGGAAGCAGGAGGAGAAGTTAATGCCTTAAATGTAGATTGCCAGACTAGCTCGAAGCCACTTAAAGTACCTGCTAATCCTTTATTTAAAAACTTTAATAATTGAATAACTTTCTTATAGGAGGTCAATCCTATCCAAGCACTATTTCGACTTTTAGGTGCTTCGACTAATTTTAAAACAGCCTTCGTTATAATACCTAAAGTTCCTTCTGAACCAATAAATAACTGCTTGAGATCATAGCCTGAATTGTCTTTAATAATCTTTTTCATAGAAGAGATAATAGTCCCATCTGCTAAAACAACCTCTAAGCCCAATACTAAATTTCTAGTCATCCCATATCTGAATACTCGTAATCCGCCAGCATTAGTAGATATGATGCCGCCAATTTGCGCAGAACCTTTTGCACCAAAATTTAATGGAAATAGTAATTCTTTATCCTTAGCCTTTTGTTGGATTGTCTCTAAGATCACGCCTGCTTGTACTACCATAGTTCGACTGCCAGCATCTACTTCTTCAATCTGATTTAGGCGTTCTGTAGAAATGACTACTTCGTTGGATTGGGTTTTAGTGCTGCCCACCAAATTTGTTAATCCGCCATGCACAACTACGGGTTGGTCATGCGCATAACATATTTTCATAATAGCAGAAACCTCTGTTGTAGTCGAGGGTAGCACTACTGCCATTGCATTTAAAGGCACATCCATTGTCCAGATATGTTCGTAACGGGAAGACACGTCTGCTCCTAACAAAACTTTTTTAACGCCTATTGCTCTTTGTAAGGCGTTGATTATTTGTTCGTTCATTATTTTGAGCCGTTCTAATTTTTATTTTGGGTAATAGGGCAAACGAAAAGTCAAAATCGTAATATGTAATTCATTGGAAAATGTTTGGGTCGATGGTTGAAGTTTGTAACTTCAACCTAATATTTTGAAAGTTTGTAACTTTCTTCCACTAATGGATATTATAAAAACGACTTTTCGTTCGCCCTAATTAGTCAGAAAGATTTTTTTCTTCTCAATGCCTCAATGTTCTAATCCCTCAGTCTCTTCCAACAACATTAACAAATGAGCTGCAGACCAACTAAAATGCTGAGACTCCATCCCCTCCCCTGTCAAAGGATGATAGTTCTCTCGTATAGGTAAATCACTATCTTTCAATCCTTCCAATCGTTCAAAAAGATGATGAGTGCTTTTGATCGCATCTTCCTCATAGCCATAATTCCTTAAACCTTGAATAGCGAAATAGGCTTGATCTAACCATACAGGTCCACGCCAATAACCATTTTGGGGTTTAAACTTTGGGTGGTCCGCCGCCAATGTTGGGAATGGGATATAGGTAAAAAATTTAGTCGTATCTAGCATTGTGTTACGTACTTTTGCAGCCTGTTCTTTGGTAGCAGCTTTAGTCCATAATGGAATCCAACCTTCGGCACCATATACCTTTAGGTGTTCTTTAGTTTCTAAATCTATATCATAATACCAAGCGCTTTCGTCATCATAAAACATTTTATGAATACTACTTTGTAGTTGTAGTGCTGCCTCTTGGTAAACTTGTGCCTCTCTCGCTTTTCCAAGATAAGCGGCAATCTTTGATAAGTACTTTTTCTCTGCAAATAGATAGGCATTTAAGTCTACACTTTCTCGGTTCATAGAACCACCTTGCCATTGATTTGGAATCATTTTGGTATCATCAAAACGGACAGCATTATCCATTCCACTTTCCCACTTAGCAGCGATTAGGGTGTTATCTGTTGAACCATATTCACAGAGGCCGTTTTTGTCTATGTCTCTATATTTATACCACCATTGATGATATTTTTTTATTTTCGGAAATAGTTCTTTTAGGAATGTCTCATCTCTAGAATGCTGAAATACCTCCCATGTAGCCCAAGCAGATAAAGGAGGCTTTGTATCTCTCCAGTTATGATTTTCTATGATGGTGTCTCTATACACGCAATCAGCAATCATACCCATTTCATCTTGAAAGTCATACATTGCTCGAATTTGATTTTGTGCTAATTCAGGATTGAAAGGCGCAATTGCTACTGCATGTTTCCAACTATCCCAAGACCAAAATCCGTTGAACCATTCATAATTGTAACTAGGGAAAAGACCATCGTGTTTTAAAAAGCCTGCTGCACTTTTCCAATTTGTTTTAAGGGTTTGCAAACACTTTACAGCTATCCTTTGGTGAGCAGTTGTTTTAAAAGATTTACGTGACTTGGATAGGATTGCGTTAATTTCCTTATTCCAAGTGGCCTCTTTTTCTTCAAAAACTATAGATGGCTTGTCAAATGCATTTGTAATTTTAATTAACTCCTTTTGCTTTTCTTGTTCGGAAAAACAAAAAGTCTGCGTTATATATGTATCTACTGTCTCGTCTGGCTTCAGTACTTTAGGCTGTGCTTGAATGCTATAGTCTTTGTTTTTTATTTCAATGTTAGCCTCTTTAAAGGTAGGAGTGGAAATCCAACCAATATGTTTATTCTTTCCAAAATCTATTTGTATGCCTAGCTCTTTTTTAGAAAATCCAACTGCTTCTAAAAAACTATTACCACGCCATTGTACCGCAATCTCTAGATCTTTCTCCTTTGATTTGTTTGTGAGGCTTACTTTTATCAAAGCCGTTCTATTGCTAATAAAAATCAAATTAGTCTCTAGTAGCAAACTTGGATTTTGTATTTCCAGTACTTGAGTCAATTGATTTGGATAGGAATTATTTGCAAGGATCGTCGCCTTGGAAAAATCTATTACTTGTCCGTTCTTTTCATTTACAATTTCTAAAGTACTTAATGCTTCACTCAACCAAATACCATTGTCTTGGGTCATGATATATGGCCCAATAAAACTACCTAATAAGTTTTGGTCTGTCTTATCAGGCATTGAATATCCGTGCCATGCGCCTAAATCGGAATAAGCATAAACAGATCTATCAAATGCAGAATCTGGAACGCCTTTGTAGTTTAAAATATTGGGAAAGTCTTTTGCAGAAAATACCTCTTTGGAAGGCACAATTTTAGAAGGCTTAGTATAGCATGAAGAGAAGATTAGTATGAAAATAAATAAATATCCTAGATTGGTATATTTTTGTTGAAATGACATAGTAGTTGAAAGTTTAATTTTACACCCCCAAAATTCTCCGAAGATGTTTTTTCGTCTCCTCTGGAAAATCAGAACCAAGCACCCATTTTCCATACTCCGCTGTCTTTGTCACCAACTTATTTTTATGTTTTCCAAAACGCCAGTATACCTGCCCCTCCTTCTCATATAATTTTCCAGCAAAATCTACCCGCTTATTATCCCCTTGACAAAAGGCCTCTACCTCGGCAGGGTCAGAAGGGAGTAATGGATTTAGTTCTAATTGCTTGTGAAATATTTTAATAGTGGCATAGATGTCAATTAAAGCATCATGTGCGCCCTCTAACTTTTCACCCGTATATCGCTCATAGGTCGCCCCTAATGTATGCCCATTCACTTTACGTTCGATTTTTAAAACATCAATGAAGTGGGTGTCTGGTTCTGGAAAGGCAATCCCTACCCTATTGAATTCTTCAATCAATAAAGGAATATCGAAGTTATCTGAATTGTAGCCTGCTAAATCACAACCACTAAGCCACACCGAGAAACTCCTAGCAATTTGCTTAAATTTCGGTTTGTCTTTTACTTCATCATCCGTAATGCCATGCACAGCAGATGCACCTGCTGGAATCGGTATGGTAGGATTCACCACTACATTTTTTTCCTCCTGTAGACCATTTGGAAATACTTTGATTGCTCCTATTTGAACAATTCGATCTTTTGTAATACTAACCCCTGTTGTTTCCAAATCAAAAAAAACGATTGGTTTCTGCTCGTATGCCATTCTTTTGTTTTATTATAAGTCCGTAAATTAAGGAAAAGAAGCTAATAACTTCTA